>JALYZZ010000506.1 GCA_030948675.1 Bacteroidota bacterium
GGTGAGAATACTTGCTAAAACAACTTTTGATTATAACAACACCATCGACGGGGTTTTTGGTACCATTGAAAATGTAAACAATTCATACAAAGACGCTCTGCTGTTGCAGGAGAATAACGAAAGAATAAATACAATTCTTAATAACAGTAAGGAAATAATATTGACGCTTGATCTTGAAAACAATATTATTTCATCAGTAAATGATGCGGTCGGTATTTTGGGGTACAAGCCCGATGAATGGATAAATAAATCTTACAAATCGTGGAAAGACGAGCAAAGAAAACAGTTTCATGAATTGATGAAACTGGCCGTACAAAGCGAGTTACAGGTAAAAAATCAGCAAATCACATTTACTAATAAGGAAAGCACTGAGCGAATTCCTTTTGAATTTTCTACCTCTATCTTCTACTTTAAAAACGGACGCTACCTGTTATGCGTGCTTCGCGACATTCGCGAACGATTGAAGTATGAAGAAAATATCACGCTTATTTCAACCCAGCTTGCCCACCTGCTTAACAACATAGATGATGTGTATGCCATCTTTAATCTTAAGACAGGTCAATACGATTTTGTAAGTGACAATGTAGAAGGGTTATACAATTGCGATAAGCAGGTGTATTGCAATAATCCAAGGTTTTGGCTTGATAGAATACACAAAGAAGATGTGCCAGGTGTTGAGAAAGAAGTGGATCAGATTGTGTTAGATAAATCAAGGGGCGAAATTTTCTACCGGATAAATACATGCACCGGTGAAAGAAAAATGGTACTCGAAAAATTGGTTGTTGGCAAAGACAGCAGTGGCGAAGCAGACAAGCTATATATTGTAAAAACCGACTACACTAACATAGAAAATGCAGAGCAATCTTTAATGGAAACGGAAAGAAAGTTTCGCTTTATTTCTGAAAATTTGAGCGATTTTATCTCAATACACGACACCGATTGGAATTTTACTTATGCCTCTCCTTCTATAAAAAACATACTTGGTTATACTCCAACTGAAATATTGGGTATGGGCGGCTTTGATCTTGTTCATCCTGATGATTTGCTAAAGACACTTAATGATTGTATGCAGCCCATTGTATTGTATAAAAAGGAAACACAATTTAGGTACAGAATGGTTTCTAAAGATGGCGGCTTTAAATGGGTTGAAACCTATGCAAAGCCTGTAATAGACTCGAAAGGAGAAATTTCTTCTATTATTTCATCAACAAGAGATGTAACCGACCAGGTAAACAGTGAATACAAACTTAGAAAAAGTGAGGAGCAATACAGGCTGATATCAGAGAATAGCAATGATTTAATTGGTATTCACAATTTGCAAAAAGAGTTTTTATACGTTTCTCCTTCTTGCAAACAGGTACTTGGTTATGAGGCGTTTGAGCTTATAGGCAAAAGCCCCAGAGAAGTTTTTGCAACCGTCGCTGATCCATTTTCAGTAAACGAAGCAGACCTGGTAATGGCAGAGAAAAAAGAGCGAAAGTTTTTGGCTAACATTGTTACAAAAGCCGGGAAGGAAAAAGTACTTGAAGTGTGGCTGAAACCACTTTTTAAAGGCGAAGAGCTTGTAGGAATGCAATCGGCAAGCCGTGATGTTACAGAGAGAGAAATATTGTTAGATGAACTTGAAAATTCACTTGCCAAAGAAAGAGAGCTAAACGAACTGCGTGAAAAATTTGTGTCCACAGCGTCGCACCAGTTTAGAACTCCCCTCACAGTCATTCAATCAGGAGTAGAGATCATGGACATGTATCTTGAAGATTTGCCTAAAGCAAAACAAGCAAAATTTCAAAATCAGTTCAGAAAAATACAGGAAGAGGTCTCCAGGCTCGAAAACCTGATGAACGATGTGTTGGTGTTGGGCAGGGCAAATGCCGTTCGTACCCCTTTTCATCCCGAGAAAAGAAGTCTGATAAAATTTTGCAGGGGCATTATCGACAATAAATATAACAGTGCTTATGGGCCAGAGCGGCAAATACGATTATCAGTAACTGGTGTTGAAGTGCCGGTGAAGTTTGATGAAAAATTACTTAGTCACGCAATAGAAAATATTATTAGCAACGCTTATAAATATTCCACCCTCGGCAATATCTGTGTGGATATTATTTTTGAGGCGTCGAGCGTATCGATACACATAATAGATAGCGGATTGGGAATACCGGAAGAAGATATTAAAAACCTTTTTCAGCCCTTTTATCGGGCAACAAATACGACCGAGATTGACGGAACGGGTTTGGGATTGTCTATCGTAAAGGAATTTATTGAAATACACGGAGGAGAAATTTTTCTTACAAGCAAATTAAATAAAGGCACTACTGTTAGCGTTATACTACCTATAGCGTAAGAGTTTATTATATTTATGGAGCAGCAAGCAAGAATACAGGTTATAGAAGACGAAAAAAACATTCGCGAAAATATCCAGGAGCTACTTGAGGCTAAAGGATATTTGGTACGTGTATCCCTAAATGGCAAGCAAGGTGTGTTAGATGCAATTGATTTTAAACCGCACCTGATTGTTTGTGATGTAATGATGCCTAAAATGGATGGTTATAAAGTGCTTGAGTATATCCGCAAAACCTCTGTCATTCAAAATACTCCTTTTATATTTCTAACTGCACGGGTAGACAAGAATGATGTAAGGCAAGGTATGGACTTAGGTGCCGACGACTACCTGACAAAACCTTTTACTTACAAAGAACTATTGAAAGCTATTGAGTCGAGATTAAAGCGGCAGGATAAAATCATTGGTGAATATGCCAAAGTAAAACACGACCTTGATACGACTGTTTTTGCTACTTATTACCACGAATTTAATACGCCCTTGCATGGCATCTTAGGTGGATTAAACCTAATGTTGAATGCCAGAGAATCATTTAGCGAACAACAGGTTCAGGAGCTGCTTACGTCTATCTTAAAGTCTGGTCTTCGGTTAAATCATTCATTAGCCAACCTCATGCTTTTTGAGGAAATACGAAGGGCAGAAGTATATCCTGAACTGTTGACAATGTTTACAGATGGTATAGCAAAAGCAAGTTGGGTTCAAAAGGTAAAAAGCGAGTTGCAAACAATGTCAAAAGAAATATATAATCGTGCTGCCGACCTTGTAATAGATCTGGAAGTGGCCGAGTTGCATATAGGTGGCGACTATCTGCAAAGAATAATACTGGAGCTGGCAGATAACGCCCTAAAATTTTCAAAACGCGGCGACAAAGTATATGTAAACGGAAATGTAATTGGTGAAGAATACCGGTTAGAGGTAAAAGATAGCGGACGCGGTTTTGAAATTGCCAGCCTCAACGATATCGCTCCCTTCAAGCAATTTAACCGCAAACGATTTGAACAGCAAGGCCTCGGTATTGGTCTTTACCTGGTAAGACGGCTGGCAGAGTTAAACAATGGAGACCTAAAAATTATAACATTAGAAGGACAAGGTACCTGTGCTTTGGTGCATCTGTTACTGGCCGATACACCTAAAACAATGGTTCAACCTAAAACAGAGGAAGCAATGGCATAATCGATAACGTTGCTTCATAATCTACTTTCATCGGGGGTTTTATACCGGCTTTTTTTAGTATAAGCTGTTGCAAAATTTCTATTGCAATTCTTTTCAACTACGCCATTGTTCTTTCCTATTACTACTTCTTTTCTTTACCGCTGCTTATACTAATTGCCTGTTAGGTTTACTAATACCTATCATTCGCGCGCTCGTTTCATGCGATGGCCGAAATCATGAGTTCATTTGTTGTTTAAAAAGAAAATGTACTCACTAGCTCATTGCAAATTATATGGGTTGATAAAACTAAAAGTGCTTACAATCAGTATATAATTTTTTCCAAAACCTGTTTTTCGGTTGAGTGAATATTAACTCCATTATTAGTGTTTACTGTTACCTTTGCCGCATTCTTAAAAAATCGCATTTAATTTATCAATGACCCTGAAGTTTTTAAACAGAACCGGACCCGAAGGAGAAGAAATGACTTTTGTTGACCATCTTGAAGCATTGAGATGGCATATTGTTCGTTCCCTGCTTGCAGTTGTAGTGTTAGGAATTTACATTTTTATAAAAATTGACTGGGTCTTTGAAAACGTAGTTACAGGTCCGTTGCACGATAATTTTCTTACTTACACAGCTATGTGCAGGTTTGGGCGCTTTCTTCACCTTGGCGATACGCTTTGCATGCCTGCTATTCACATAAAGCTGCAGGCTACTGAATTTAGCAGTCAGTTTATGACCAGCATTACCATTGCTTTTGTTGGTGGTTTTATTGCGGCTTTTCCTTATATTTTCTGGGAGGTGTGGAAGTTCATAAAGCCGGCACTCAAACCGTCAGAATTAAAAAGTACCCGCGGCAGCATTTTCTACGTCTCGTTATTTTTCTTTACAGGCGCTGCGTTCGGTTATTTCTTACTCGGTCCGTTTACTTTCAATTTTCTAGCTAACTACACGCTGGGCACATCGCAGATTTTGGAAACCCGACCTACTTTAAATGACTATCTCGAAAATCTCGTTGACATTATTATTGGTTGTGGCCTCGCATTTGAGCTACCGGTGTTGGCCTATGTGCTCACAAAAATAGGTTTGCTAACGCCTCAAATACTGGCGTCGTCACGTAAGTATGCAATCGTGATTATATTGGTAGTAGCTGCCGTAATTACTCCTAGTCCCGATTGGACAAGCCAGATGCTGGTTTTCGTTCCTCTGTTTCTTTTGTATCAGCTTAGTATTATTGTTTCAAGGCGGGCATACAAAGAAATGATAAAGCACGATAATGAAGAATGGAGTTAGCACCCATACCATTAATTTAGCACTTATTATTTCTAAATTATCAACATGAGTTTTCAATTCGACCGTTCTAAACCAATTGCTGTCGGTGCCGACCATGCAGGATTTGAATATAAGACAGCAATCGTAAAGCGGCTAAATGAGTTAGGCTTCCAGGTTGCTGACTTTGGTACTTATTCAACCGACTCTGTTGATTATCCTGACTTTGCTCACCCCACTGCCGTAAGTGTAGAGAGTAATGGATCATGTTGCGGCATCCTTGTTTGCGGCAGTGCAAATGGTGTAGCCATTACAGCTAACAAGCACCAGGGAATTAGGGCTGGCTTGTGCTGGCAAAACGAGGTGGCAGAGTTGACCAGAAAGCACAACAATGCCAATATCTTGTGCTTACCCGCACGCTTCATTAGCCTGCAGTCCGCACTTGATATCGTTAATACATTTTTAAATACTCCTTTTGAGGGGGGAAGACACCAGGATAGAGTATATAAAATAAATTGTTAGTCAAGAAATCATGAAAAAATTATTGTTACCGGTGTCGGTTTTTTTATTGACAGGCATTAGCGGAATAGCACAAAGAGGCCAAAAGCAAGCGGTAGATTTCGCAAGTCAATATGCGCAGACCATTACTGCTGCAGAATTGAAAGAAAAGTTGTCAATTATAGCAAGCCGCGAAATGGAAGGAAGAGAAACTGCATCGCCCGGGCAAAAAAAAGCGGCGGCCTATATTGAGTCTCAGTTTCACAAGTTCGGCCTGCTCCCGGGAACTACTGGTGGATACCAAATGCAATATCCCATTTATCAGGATACGCTATTGGAAGCAAGTCTAAAAGTTGGTGGAACATATCAAAAACTTGATACTGCTTTTTCATTAAATATCGCATCAGCGCCCAATGGTACTTTTAACATCAAAGAAATCATTTTTGCATCTTATGGCATTGTAGATTCTTCAAGAAACGACTACCGCGATGTAGACGTAAAAGGAAAATGGGTGTTGATTTTTGAAGGAACACCAGGTTCCCCGGCCCCGGTTTTTGATAGAAGAAGTCCTTATTCTGTCCGGGCAAAAGTGGAGCAGGCGACCAGGCTGGGTGCAAAAGGAGTCTTTATTATGTCGTCTGACTTTCCAAAAAGAGCGTCAGAAACGAAAGGGAGTATGTACTTAAAAAAACCTGCTAATTTTACTGCTAATGTACCTGCTATAATTGTATCAAGTGATGTTGCCCATCTTTTGCTTGGATTAAATCCCACCCAGTTATTACAAAGCATCAAGAACATTCCAGTTGGCGCTTATAACTCCGACGCACAGTTCACCATCAATAAAAGAACTTTATTGTTGCAAAGCAGCAATGTAATTGCCCTTTTACCAGGAACCGATAAGGCAGATGAATACGTGCTTATCACCGGTCATTATGATCATCTTGGCACGAGGGGAAAAGAAATTTTTTACGGTGCTGATGATGATGGCTCCGGAACTACAAGCGTTATTGAGATAGCAGAGGCGTTTGCAAAGGCAAAAAATGAAGGCCATGGCCCTCGTCGAAATATTGTTTTCATGACGGTATCTGGCGAAGAAAAGGGATTGCTGGGATCAGAGTTTTATAGTGAAAATCCTGTCTTTCCTTTAAGTAAGGTTTCGGTCGATCTTAATATAGATATGGTAGGCCGCATTGACCCTAAGTATAAAGGTGACTCTTTAAATTATGTTTATATTATTGGTGATGATAAGTTAAGCAGCGACCTGGCACCAATAACCGATTCAGTTAATAAAGCATATATGAAAATGCAACTCGACAGAAGGTTCAACGACCTGAAAGACCCGAACCGTTATTATTACAGATCAGATCATTTCAACTTTGCGAAAAATGGAGTTCCGGTAATATTCTATTTCAATGGAACGCATGCTGACTACCACCGTTCTACTGACACAGTAGATAAAATAAATTTTGACCTAATGGCTAAAAGAGTAAAGCTGGTGTTTTATACAGCATGGGAAATGGCAAACCGAAATGCAATGGTTAAAAGAAATATTCCACTGGAAAAATTATAATTAGATTTTTAAAGAGCCTCCTACAACGAGGCTCTTTTTATGTAGATTATTTCTTAAGTTGCAATACATGCAATTGCACGATATTTCTTCTGCCTTTAATGCTGCCGCAGCCTTACAAAAATGTAAGTTATTGCCGGTAAAGAGAGAGGTAAATGCTTACCCACTTCTCTGTAGCAATTGCTGTTTTATCAATCGCAAAGATTATAACTTCTGTACTAACTGTGGCTACCCGGTGCATCCGCACAAAGACAAACTGTTCGCATATTATTCCCGGGTGAAGAAGCGAGAGCGTTTTCAAAGACAATGTATCGTAAAAGTGGAACATGCTCGCAACGCGCTATACGTGCTAGCTGCATTTAGCATGCTTGGAATTTTTTATGTTTTTTCCAATATAAAGCAAAAGGCGATAACCGGAATGGTGATGGTGCTGCTGGGATTTATTTATGCTGCATTAGGCAGATGGTCTCTGCAAAAGCCTGTTACAGCACTGCTAATAAGCCTGATAATCATGCTATCCTTTGCTGCTATCAACACCTGGGCAGAGATTTCATCTATGTTTACAACGGCCAGTGGTGTTTACCTGTTAATGGTGCAGATAATACTCATTTACTTTTTGCTGCAAGGTGTAAAAGGCGCTTTTCATGCAGATATTTTAAAAGATGAATTTAAATTATAAAAAGTAATGGAAGAGCATGTGATAAGCCTTACATGTAGCAAGTGTGAGGTGCACGTACAAGAAGATCATCGGTTTTGCCACAACTGTGGCAACTACCTGCCTGCTGAAGCTGTTACTATTAATATTTTTAATAACGCAGATCTAAGACACGTTTTTATATTCTACTTTATTTACCTGTTTACATGCCTTTTAATAAAACATACTTCGTGGTTTAATGCATATCAGGAGCTTTTTTGG
The DNA here is from genome assembly GCA_030948675.1 of Bacteroidota bacterium. Taxonomy (GTDB): domain Bacteria; phylum Bacteroidota; class Bacteroidia; order Chitinophagales; family Chitinophagaceae; genus Segetibacter. The sequence continues at coordinate 7,741 of JALYZZ010000506.1, forward strand.
GTTGAGCTAATTCTTGCTTTTATTACACTAAGATTTGCCTGGCTTAATTGGCAGCAGATAAAGCCGATTTTGAGGTTTAACAATTTTAGCTGGTCTGTATTAACCGGAGTAATTTTGACCGCAGCAGTTGGCTCACTGCTGGTAACCATAACCGTTAGGGAATTAAATGTTAGTTTCTTTCACAGCGAGTTAAGTTATTACGAGGCTTACCGGCTATATCATTACCCGGTTCTTGTAATGCTGTACTCAATTGCACTTATGCCTGCCCTGTTTGAAGAGCTCGCGTTTCGTGGTGTAATGTTTAATTACTGTGCAAATTTTTTAGATGAACGATTAGTTGTTGCCGTTACTGCCTTTTTATTTGCCATTATTCACCTTAATCTAATGTCGCTTGTTTGGCTAATTCCTTTTGCTTTTTTTTTAGGAAATCTTCGTAGGAAATATAACACATTATGGTATGGTGTTGTGTTTCATTTTATTTTCAATTTCACGGCTTGTGCCTTCGACTTATACAAATTGGGAGAAGTTTTTTAGCGATTTTTGGGTGCAGTGACCACAATTGCGCTGCTAAAGC
>JALYZZ010000536.1 GCA_030948675.1 Bacteroidota bacterium
CACAGGGAGCCAACGGAGTAATTCAGATATTTACCAAAAAGGGGATTTTAAACTCTAAGTTGAACATTAATGTAAGCTCAAGAGTAAGCGTTGATAATGTTTTGCTAGGCAATCAATTATTATCAAAACTCCATCATTATGTTACTGATGCCAGCGGCAATATCCTTGACGCATTTGGTATTCCTATTAAGCAAAGTGCAACAGGAATATGGGGCGATCCGGCAATTCCGGAACCAAGTACAAATCCCCTGGCTACTCATGACAAAACATTCAATTTGCCTGTTTATGATCACACGAAACAAGCATTTAGACAGGCGCTTACTACAACAAATTCAGTAAGCCTTAACGGTGGTGGCCAAAGCACTGATTACGCTTTTACAGCTTCGCGCCTTGATCAGCAAGATGTCTTTAGTAATCAATTTACCCGTACCAATCTTTCTGTTAACCTGGGCTTTCAGCCTTTTAAAGGCTTTACTATCCGCTCAATTTCGCAAGGTATTGTAGGCAGCAGCAATCTTCTAAATGGCAATCGTTTCAATATTCTGAATGCTTATCCCTGGATTGACCTGAACTGGCTGGATTCAACAGGGCATAGGGCCTTGAAAACCTCCAACTCGTCCAATTCATTAAATTCAAATTCTGAGCAGGAATGGCATGAAACTAAAAATAACACGTTGCAGATATTGCAGAATTTCAATTTGAATTATAAATTTCCAAAATTTATTGAGATTGATTTTAAGTACGGTATTAACTATAATACAACTGATGCTTTCAATTATTTCCGTAACCAGACTTCCGCGCTGCAAACAGCGCTTCGGTGGGGACCCGATAGAGAAGGGCAAATAACAAATAGTTATGGTAGAAGTACTTATAAGAATGCACTTTCAACCATATACTTAAAAACGGATTTCGAGAAAGATTTTAAGTTAAAAGTGCCTGTTCGTACAACTACACAAGTGTCTTATGACTGGAGAAGCGATAACTTCCGCAGCTACTTTTCGCAAGGAACAAAGTTACCCGTGTATCCTCCCGCAAATGTGAGCGGAGCACAAATTAAAAATACCGGCGACTTTTATTCAGCATTCACCACCTTTGGTGTTTTATTCAATCAAACAATTGAATTAGGTAACTTTCTAGGTGTTTCGGGTGGCTTTCGGTCTGACTATTCTTCTGAGTTCGGGGCAGGTTCCAGACCATTTACCTTTCCCCGCGGAACCATTTACTTCCGTCCTTTAGAATTGATGAAAACCCAGGGTATTGTAAATGACTTGAAGTTTCGGGCCGCCTACGGTGAAGCGGGTATTCAACCTAACAGGTACCAAAGACAGGTCACCTTTAATGTCGGTACGCTGGGTAACGGTGTAGCATTGTCAACCCCCACCATTGCCAGTAACGCAGACCTGCTGGTACAAAGAAGTAAGGAGCTTGAGATTGGTAGCGATATTGGATTTAACCTGTCTCCAAAAGGGAACTGGTTTAATAAGTTAAGTGCAAACCTTACCTATTGGAAAAGAAACTCTGATGACATAATTCAAAGAGCAGAAGTTGCTCCTTCATCCGGGTTTAATAACCGTGTAGATAACCTGACTTCTATATCATCTCGTGGTGTTGACCTGGCACTTGATGCCACTGTGTATACTGCCGCCAATATTACCTGGAACACAGGGGTGCGTTTTGGCATTGCAAAAAGCAAGGTCGAAAAAATATCTAACGGGTTAGATGTCATACAAGGTGAGTTTGCATTGAAGCAAGGTCAGGATGTTGGAATTTTTTATGGACAAACAGTACTTACCAGCATTGATCAGAAGAGACCTAATGGAACGAGGTATATTGCAGACGCAGACAAAGGTAAATTTGAAGTAGTAAATGGACAGGTTATCAATACTATTACAAACAGTGCTGTAATAACTGATGCCAGCGATTTATCTGTTATAGGTAAAGCTTATCCTAACTTTACTGCTTCTTTAATTAATTCTGTTAACATACATAAAAATCTTACAATATCATTTCAGTTTGATTGGGTACGAGGTGGTAATATCTACAATTTGACCAGGCAATGGATGTATTCGCCTGCCGGTGGTGGTGGTGGTGTCGGAGGTGTTCCTGTCGACTTTGACAAGCCCGTAACAATAAATGGTAAGACCGGTGCTTTTGTTAACTATTACCAGAGTTTATATAACCTTGTAAGACCTGTTAACTGGTTTGTTGAGGATGGTTCTTTTGTCCGTTTAAGAGACCTGTCAATTACTTACGATATAACAAATGCCCTGAGATTAAACTGGGTTAAACGATTATCAGTAACAGCAGCAGGACGTAACCTTTTAACCTTTACCAAATACAGTGGTTTAGACCCTGAAAATACAACGGCAGTTGATTCGCAGGGAAATGCGTTAACCGGAACAGGTTCATCGCAGGGCGTTGATTATTTCGGTATTCCAAACGTAAGGTCATATCAGCTTGGAGTTAACATTGGATTCTAATTGACACTTATTTAAACAAAAACATTATGAAAAAGCATCTATTTATAATATTAGCATTTGTGGTTTTTGCTTCAGCTTGTAAAAAAGAATCACTACAACTTCCCAACCCAAATCAGCCCACACCAGCTTCTCTGGCAACCGAGGCGGGTATCCAATCTTTTGCAATGGGAATATTTCAAAAATGGGTAGCACCTACATCTGAGGGATCTGCTAATATCATGCAGCTTGCATTAACGATGCATAGCAATATGGGTGATGAAGATTTTAGCCCGTGGGCAAACTGGGGGTTACGTTATCCGGCTAACGTGAACACAATTACTTTGCCTGCACCTTATAATAAGGTTATCCCTAATCCTTCAGGCTTTGTTCAAAAAGGAATTTTGAACGCAAATAACAGCAGGCAGGCTGCTTCTGCTAACTCAATACAATACGAATGGAACGTCTGTTATTTTATGAATTCACAGGCTAATTTATTATTGTCTTCACTTAATAATCCGGCCCTTCAATTTTCAGGTGATGCAAAGACTAAAAAACAAATTCTTACGGCCTGGGCTTACTGGTGGAAGGGGTTTGCTTATTCACGTGTTGGTTCTATGTATATAGCCGGAGTTATAAATAATGAATCTGCAACAGGTTTAACCAGTGGGAACTTTGTTGATCACAATGCTATTATCACAGAAGCTAATGTAAACTTTGATAAAGCTTCTACGATACTTAATAGTTTGACTGCCAATGCTGATTACATCCAGGTATTTAAAGCTATTGTTCCTTCTTTCAATCAAAATCAAAATGTTATCACTCCAGCAATGTGGGTACGACAAATAAATACCTACAAAGCACGCAACTTCCTGGTAAATCGTAAAATAGCAACGATGACCGCCGCAGACTGGACGCAGGTTACAACGTTGGCTGCAAACGGAATGATACCGGGAGATTTCTCTTTCATGTTTGGAATGAACCCCGGAGGAACAAATGATATTTCTACTAACTTTTTTCACCCTTTTGCCATTCACTCATTAGGAACTGGTTTTGCGTGGGTGTCAGAACGTTTTATACAGGACTTTAAACCAGGAGATGCCCGTTTTACTAAAAATTTTGAGTTAAGACCGGGAGGGCCAACGATTAACGTGCGGTCGAGGGGTATTCAATTTGGTACTAGATACAATGTAAAAAATATAGAGGATGGCGGCAGTTTTGCTACCAGTAACAGTTTAGGCGCCATCAGTATCGGTGGTACCTGGGAAGAAAATGCCCTTATGGTAGCAGAAGCTAAAATAAGAACCGGTAGTGATATTGAAGGTGGTTTAGCTATTATAGATCAAATCAGAGATGCACAAAAAGCCGGGTTAGCAAAGGTTGCAAATACAGGATTAACACAAACACAGGCAATAGAAGAGTTTCGTCGCGAAAGACGTATTGCCTTATATCTTCGTGGTGTTGCATTTTATGATGCCCGTCGTTGGGGTATTACTGCCTCGGCAGCAAATGGAGGTGGCAGGGCTAATGCAAATGTTTTAGTACCCGGCGATCTTATTGGCAGTGCTTCAGCAGCAATTGTCCCTTGCTTTATTAATTACGATTTTCTTGATTACTGGGACGTTCCCCAAAATGAACTTGATTTTAATGCAGCCGAGCCAGGTTCTGCTCCTATAGCCAACTAAACTGATAGAACTGAAAGCTCCTGCTGTAGAGAACAAGATGTCGGCTCGATAATGATAGTTATTATTTTAGCTGCTCTATGGTCCTATTGCAATTAACCCTGCCAGGCCTAGCATATACAAGACCAGGACAATAAACGAATCCAGGCCCATAAACAAGATTTGTAATCGCGGTCTGAAAAACAAACCCCAGATGTATACGCTTGTAAGAATCATTGCCACCGCGGTAAGATAGATATCGGTTTTCTGCGCTAATGGAAGTACAGCCTTTCCAGAGCACAAGGAAGCAATCAGAAATAAGACGGGCAAAAAAGAATTGCCACCAAAAATGTCGCTCACTGCCATTTGGTAATCTTTCATTTTTATTGAGGCAAGGCCTGTAGATAATTCAGGCAGAGAAGTAGCAGCGGCCAATATAGTAGCACCAAAAATAACTCCCTGCATTCCCAGGTGTGTAGCCATTGCATCACCACTCCTTTCAAGTGCCACGCCGGCTATCAGAGTTACCAACGCACAAAAAAGAAAGATAAAAACAGCCTTTTTTGTACTGGTGTTATCTTTTGTTGCCTGCTCACTTTTTTTAATTTTAGAATGTCCCTGCGGCTCTTCCTGTCCTCCGGGAACTTTAAAATTTGCTATCCACGGCAGGTCTTTCCGTGCCTTATTAATTAATACAATACCAACAATCCAGGCAGAAAAAATAAGGATGTCTGCAGGTGTAACCCGAAGAAAAATAACGTTGGGTGGCAATTGGTTTCCAACGATTACAAGAGATAAAACCGCAAGCACCAGCAACCCTTCGAGCACCAGCACCAGCGAGGCCGATTTATAAGTCAAACTGTCTTCGCGTCCCAGGCCAAAAAGATCTAAAAGAACCAGTACCACGGTTTGAATTGCTATACCGCCCAAAATATTTCCGATAGCAATACCCATTTTATTCTCAAGAGAAGCACTTACAACAATCGCTATTTCGGGCAGGTTGGTTACTATAGCTAAAATGATCATTCCCCCAAGTGCTTCACCTAAACCAAATCGATTAGAAAGTATATCAGTTGTATTTGACAATTGTATGCCGGCAATCCAAATAGCCGCCGCGGCAGTCAGGAAGATAGCCAGCAGTACCGGAAATGAAAGGGATTCTATATGCATTATAATGAGTAGTTACCAGTTTACTTCAATAAGTAAACCATGCTGTTTTTCAGCAATAAATCCGTTGAAATAATTCGGAATTTTGAATGAAGAAAGATGATGAAAATAATGATTAAAGAGTTTATTTTGCAACAATGTTACAAGTTTGAAAACTTCCTACATTATATTACAAAGAATTATAGCCATCTTGCTCATGTGCATTTTTGCTTTAAGCATTACTCCGTCAGTAGTATTTCACAATTTGTTTTCAACCCACAAAGACCATGACATTGCACACAATCATACTCACTCAAATGAAATAGCTAAAGCGGGCATTAATTGTCATTTTAATAATCTCGTTTGCAAAAACCACTTTATAATTCTCTCTACTGCACCAAGCAGTGCATCAAAAGATTTTTCAGCGCGGGCAATGATTACCAGCGCTCAACATTTTTATTCTCAACATCACTTTTTTGCAGAGCTGCGAGGCCCGCCTACCGACTACTCCTGTTAGTTCTACTAATTTGTTTCTTACCTGACACGCAATTGTAAAACGCGGCACTAATCATACAAAAACCAGCAAGGATAGCGCAAAGCTTTCATAGCCTTCATTTAAAAAAATGAGTGCATTACACTTCTGCGTTGCTGTGTACATTGAATGCGTGAAACATTTAATAAACCTGCTTGCTGGCATCTAAAATGCATATTAAGTTCACCAAACTGACCCGCCGCTAAGAATTTCTTTCCGCGGCATATCGACAGTTAAAATATTTACGATGAGAAAACTTCTAAGTCTAATTCTTTTTATAGTGTTTGTATTTCCACATTTTTTAACAGCCCAGCCTTCCGC
>JALYZZ010000543.1 GCA_030948675.1 Bacteroidota bacterium
GCACACAGCACCTTATTGATTGCAAAAAAAGTACTGGAGGGTAATTTTAAAACTGGTTATCAAACGCCAGCAGCGGCCTATGGAGAAGATCTTGTGCTTGAAATTAAAGGGGTAAAAAGAGAATTGCTAGCCTAAAAAAAAAGGACCACCCTGTGATGCATTAACCATTCATGCAACTGTGGCAATTCAATTATTTTATTGATTGAAGAACAAAAAAAATGAATAACCAATCTACACTTTTGTGTGAATAACCAAGGTTTTAAACTTACTCAAAGTTTGTTAATTTGCAGCTCAACCGGTTGTTGAGAGAGAGAAATATTATGGAAAAATTTATTGTTTCAGCCCGCAAATACAGACCTCAGAATTTCAATACTGTCGTCGGACAAAGTCATATCACTACTACTTTAAAAAATGCGATTCGCAATCAACAACTTGCCCATGCCTTTTTGTTTTGTGGTCCACGGGGTGTTGGTAAAACTACCTGTGCCCGTATTTTGGCAAAAACAATAAACTGCGAAAACATTCAGGCAGATGGCGAAGCGTGCAACGTTTGCCATAGCTGCGTGTCGTTCAACGAAGGAACTTCTCTTAATATTCATGAACTTGATGCTGCCAGCAATAACTCGGTTGAAGACATCCGCGCATTGGTAGAGCAGGTTAGGTTTGCACCACAGGCGGGCAAATACAAGATATATATCGTGGACGAGGTACACATGCTGAGCACAAGTGCCTTTAATGCATTTTTAAAAACGCTGGAGGAACCGCCCTCCTATGCTATTTTTATACTCGCCACCACAGAAAAGCATAAAATACTTTCCACTATTTTAAGTCGCTGCCAGATCTTCGATTTTAAACGGATTACCAACAACGATACTGTTGAGCATTTGCAGGAAATAGCAGCAAAAGAAGACATTCATTCAGAAAAGGCGGCCCTGCAACTTATTGCTCAAAAAAGCGAAGGCTGCATGCGAGATTCACTTAGCATTTTAGACAAGATCGTAAGCTTTACCAATGGCGATGTTACTTATCAAAATGCATTGGAGCACCTAAACATTCTAGATCACGATTATTATTTTAAGCTACTAGATACGCAAATTAACCAGGACATGGCAGGGTCCATGCTGCTGTACGACGAAATAAACCGAAAGGGCTTCGAGGGCGATCTTGTTTTAAATGGTTACGCAGAATTTATTCGCAATGTACTGGTTTGTCAAAACCCCCGTGCTGCATCTTTGCTCGATGTAGTAGAAGGGCTTCAATCAAAATATATAGAAACGGCAAAAAAGGTTAGTCCGGCATATCTCATTAGTGCACTCAACATATTGAACGAAGCGGAGATCAATTACAAAATGGCGCGAAACAAACGGCTGCATGTAGAAATGACCATGATAAAGCTTACGTTTCTGCAACAGGCCATTGAGTTGTCTTTTGACAATCAAAGTGCAACTCTTATAAAAAAAAAGCGGGTTAATGGTCCCGTGGCGGTTAGGTTTGAGCAATTACAATCGTTACAAATTAAGCCTGCACCACTGCCATCTGCCAACGCTGCCCCTACCTCATCCGCGAGATTATATATAGAGCCGCAACCAGCGGCAGCAAGCCAACCCCATGCTCAGAAAATCACTGCTTCAAAATCGTTTGATATTTTAGTACCGGTGCATGCATCGTCAGATGAAACTGAAACACTAACTGAAGCGGCTGTTAAGTTCCCGGTCAAACCAAAAGAACCGGTAACTGCAAGAAAGTCGCTGCTCCAAAGCCTGCGCGATAAACACATTACAAATAAGACAAGCGAACATTTACAAGACGCAATGCCAGTGACAGAAGACAATTTACAAGTACACTGGAAGTGTTTTACAGATACATTAAAACAACAGTTGAAGCACTCAGTAGTCACCGTATTTAACAATGCAGTGCTGCAGGTAGTAAACGAGCAACACTTTTCAATTACGGTTTCTGCCAGCCTTGAACAGAAATTTATAGAGCAGGAAAAACTTCCGCTTCTTGAATATTTGAAAGGCTGTTTTCATAACCGCAATATTGGTTTTACCATTCACATTAACGGACAGCCAAAAGAAATCATAATATCTGAAGCTACATTAACTACGCGTGAGAAGTACCAACGGGTAATAGAACAATACCCAATGGTAAAAGAGTTAAAAGATCGATTAAAGTTAGAGTTGGATTATTAGTGCTGCTTTTTTCAAGTTGGTTTACAGTACACCATGCACATTGTAACCTTTAGGGTGTATTTAAATCTTTAAAGAAAACAGCTCAATGCCATGGTTTTTACCTTTCAGTTCAACAATGCCCAGGCTTTCAGTTTGCCAATCTTTTAAATCAACATTTTCTTTAAAATCTTTTGACACAATGTATTTCTGGTTCAGCTCGCTGCAAGCGCTGCGAATGCGTGCGGTGGTATTCATGGTATCGCCGCTCATAGCTATGTCCTTTTTAATAACCCCTATTTCTCCGACCGTTACATCGCCCAGGTGGATGCCCACTCTAAATTCAGGAATTAAGCCATAATGGCGTCGAAAATGCTCTCCCCTTTTTTGTAAATTCTTTCTCGCCTCTATCAATGCCTCCATGCACTCGCGGGTGTTGTTTTTCTTTAATAACCACGACACAACTACTTCGTCACCCACATATTGATAAATACTTCCCTTGTGTTCTATCAGCGCGTTTGAAATTTGGTATATAAACTCACGTATAAATTTAAAATACTGCTGGTGACCCAGCTTTTCTGCAATAGGGGTGGAGTCCTTCAGGTCTAAAAACATTACTATACGCCGTTCTATTTTTGGCTCAATATATTTTCCTAAAAGAATGTCCATAAAAACGCCTGGAGCATATTTTTCGTTTACCTCTATAATTAGCTGTGTAAGCACAAAAAGAACCATCCAGTAAATGATCTTCTGAGTTAGCCACAGTGGATGAAATGCGTCTCTTCCATACCGTGCGAGCGCCTCCCCTACACTAAGATGAAGAATGAAAATAATGTTGGCTGCGTGGATAATGTAATTGACAATATAAGCTGCAAAAAACAAGATGCCGCTTCGAAATATAAAACTTACGGCCAGCGAACGATTTCTAAAAAGTCGGCGAAGTTTAAAAACGAGCAAATAGCCGATGCCCAGGCTCATGGAAAAAATAAGAACACTGCGAAGCAAAATGGCTGAAGCCAGGCTATAATAAGTAGGCTCGGGCCGTGTAAGTACAATGATAAAATCAATAATGCTCCAGAAAATTGAAATATACAATATAAGCGAAAACCTGTACCTGCTTACAAAGCTAAAAGTGAAGAGTTTTTTTAACGGTGATTTCATATTTTCTTTTGCGCGTATTGGTGCCGCGCGTTGAACGTATTCTCAATCTGTTTATTGCCTTTCATAATCTTTTTAGTAAGTTTTAAAGTGCAAAAAAAAGAGTTTTTGATGTATGTATCAGCGTTTCTTATAACGGTGCGTTTGCCGGAGTTGGTACAGCACCACCTGAATTATTACTGATAATAACCGCGATTGCAAAAGCAATAACTGAGATGATGATGCCAAACATAAAGATGTTGTAAGCCCAACGGATAAGCCTGTATTTACGCGCAAGTACAACTCCAAGCTGGTAAATGTCTTTCACCAGGGAGCCATAGAGGTATTCGGAATCTACCATCATTTTAGACATGGCTTTTTCATATTCTTCCTGTGTACATTTATAAAAATTGCCGAAGAACAGGAGATTTGTTTTTTTTGTGTCTATATCCTGGTCACTAAAAGTGCCTGCACTTACTTTTGGGCGGGTGGCCAATATAGCTACCACTATTGTACAAACCGATGAAGATAAAAAAAGAATAGTTGGTATGGTCAGGTAAGCATCTTCCTGCAGCCGGCGCATTAGTACCGATAGTATTACTGATATGATGATTGCATTTACAGATATGAGAATATTTGCCTTTCCATCTGCCATGTCACTCAATCTCATGTGATTTTCAGACGTAAGCCGCAACATTGTTTGAATGCCTTTTGTAGTAAGATTATTTGCTGCCTTTACCGTTTGCTTATCAACAACAGCAGGCGGGGTTTCTTCCGTGTCTTCTTCTACGCTTTTCTTTAGTTTTTTTATATTCTTCTTCTTTTTGTCCATAAGTAATTCTTTGGTATAGCTAGTGTAGTAATGGTGATTTTCCAGCATTTTTATTGTTTGCCTGTTCCACTCCTTTTTGCTCATGTAGCCATTTCTGCTAACATGCTCATCGTACACCTGTTTATTGGTTGTATCCAGCTCCTTTGTTCCAAAGTTGTAGGTGTCTGCGTCTACTAATATTTGTTGTAGCAGATTAGCCGGCTTAGCAGCGGCTTTAGTAGCCATTATACATTCTTCTATACTATTTATCAAATCATCATCAGGCAAACATTCCTTCATAAATTCCCTCATTAGCTGGGCACTTTTTTCTTCATGCAGCGCTACCTCATCAAACAAGTAACCAGTGTCGTGAAACCATGCCGCCACCACCAGCACTACCATATCACTTTCAATGAGGTTATAGTGGTTAGCAATTTCTTTGGCTCGGTTAACTACTCTCTGTGTATGGGCCAGGTTGTGATAACATAATTTCGGTTGTAGCGTTCGTTCAAATAGTTGGGTTACGTGAGCTTCTACTTTTTTGCTGATTAAATTGTAATCCATGAAGTATAATTAAAAAGTCAGATTAAATTTTGTGCCTATCGAAATATTGAACAAGGTCTCTTCTTCAGAAAAACCTACCGCTGCTGATATCAGCACCATATTGAAAGGCGAATAATACAATCCGCCGCCAACCGAATTGTGCCATTTTTTACTGTTTTGACTCTCAGCCCAAACGCGCCCCACATCATCAAAACCAAGCACACCAATGGACCCTGGGAATATATATGACTTTGTATCTAACAGCTTTACCAAAAGTGTTAAACTGCCATAAGCGAGGGAAGAACCGGCGAATCGATTTTTTCTAAAGCCCCGTAAAAAGTTGTTTTGACCGAGATTTAATGCCTGGAAATATTCGTAGTCTTTGCTAAAAATATGTCCTCCTCCAAGCTTTAGAATGCTTACCACACGTGGCGGATCAGTGAGGCTTGAGTAAACGGTCATATCTGTAGTGAAGGTTGTTAACGGCCGGCTGTTTTTATTAAGACCTCCCATGGCGGAGAACTCTGTATTCCAGTTAACTCCTCTTGTAGGCATAAACTCACTGTTAACATTATTTAAGAGGATAGAAACCTTACCCCCTGCATACGTTTTTGTTTGATAGACTCTTAAAGAATCGAGGCCGACAAGTGAGGGGCTATTTAATATCTTTTGGTAGTTGTCTTGGGGATGGTTCCAGTAATGGTAAATCTGCGGACCGACAGAAATTTTTAAGACATCGCCCAAACGGCGACGCAACAACAGATCGCCATATACATAGTTATACCTGACCCGGTAATACTGTACATCTTTGTCGTTGCGAACTTTTGTAAAATTGCCAATACCAAAAAAATTATTAAGCGCAGGTTTGGCCATTTCTGCATTTACTACAAGGTCATTTTTTCCAATTACCTCGTTAAAGTCGCCCAGGTAATTTACTTTATAAGAACCACTGGTAAAGGCATATAAAGTATTTAACTTTTGAAACGTTGAATAAGGTTCCTTTCTAAATGCAAATGTTTTTCTCGAAAAGCCAATACCGGCCATTAGACCATCTTCTGCATTGTAGCCGAGGTTGAGATTAGGAAAGTAATACCTGTTGTAGTTGAAGCCGGTAGAGCTGTATTTGTTGACTTCGGGCGAATTGTCAAACTTTATAACCGACCTGCTTTTATTTTGTATAAAATTTTTCTCCCCCGAAAGATCGTACAGATAACTTTTTACATGACCCTTTATGTTGAAGGTATCATCGCCCTTACCTCCGATTATCCTTAGTTTAATTTTTGATTTTGCATTTTTATCAACTTCAAAAATGTCGTCTCCGTTTAGGCCATAGAGGTCTATTTCTTTTGTAACAGAAGGCTCAAATACTCTATTGTAGATGATGGCTGAAGAGTCTGTTTTCCTGGTTTTTTTATACACCCTTACCTGCAGGTTTTTTCCCACTGATTCAACCTTAAAATATTCATTTTTATTGCTTCCGACAACGTTTACCTGTTTTGATAAAAACCGGTAGTATTTCATTGCTTTGCCCGGCAAATAATCCCGTCGGCTTTTTAGTTTTTCTGCCAGTTCGGCGCCGTCCAGTTTATAAATTTCAGGAGGCAGTTTTTTCACTGCATCGTCAATCACCTGATTGGGAAGATTGGCGCGAAAATTATTGGCTGTTTTTCTCCATACTGATGAATCAAGTGTGTTGAGAAAGTTACGATCAAGATCTCTTGCCCAATAGGCAAGCCATTGAATTTTTGGTATATTCTTTCTAAATCCTTTTAGAAATGGAATAAAGTTTTCAGAAGCTAGGCTGACTAAAAAGCCGTTTGAGTATGAAAAGGCCTGGTCTCTATCGCGAGGGATAGGATAGTACAGTTTACCTTTACCGGTATCTTTTTCTAAAAATCGCCATTGATCGAAATGGCGATCCCAATCCGCCACCAGAAAATCTAATAACCTTGCCCTTAAAAACGCCTGTTGATCCACATGATTGTCGTTGTCATCAATCAACTTATTGACTACTTTCTGTTCACTTTTTGTGTCTTCGCCCGGGGCAATGGGTTGCCTTTCTTCAAGCATACAGATGGTGTTGGCAAAGTAGGGAAGATAGATACCTAAGGCTGGATCATTTGGAATATAAAATATTCTGGGTGTTGCTACGGTTACATTGACAGCTTTTGCAAGCGGGGGAATAATTACAGGAGCATAAGGATGAGCTGATGAAATAAAATCCTGTATGTAGTCTTGTGCAAGCGTACCCTGCACGTTGCCGGGAAGTATTTTAGTGATGTCTTTATTAATGGTTCGTAACGTCCACTCTTTTCCTTTTTTATCTGTTAGCCTTAATGATTTTGTTTGGTGTCCTCCACCCATCTCCCCTACTTTAAAGCCACCCATCTCTTCATTTACTCTAAACACTTTAAGCTTTACGGGTTGCGCCCATATATTGCGGTAGTTATTACCATTAAAAAATCTTTTAGTACCTGATGCTCTTGCATACTTTGGATTAGCTGCCACGGTAATACTGTCGGCGGAATAAGGAACATAAACAACTGGTACAGAGTCCTTGACGTCTGGAGCCGGAAGCTTTGAAAAATTCAGCAGGTGACTATTGTAAGCCTTACGTATAGAATCGGAAACAGTGTAAAAAGTTACATCTACATTTTTGTTTTTAGAAATATCGAGTATTGCATATCCGTTTAAATCAGAAACAAAGGGCGCCTTTTTATTAGGAGATACTCTCGTATGTTTTGTTCCGCTTCCGCTAACGATATAGTTATAGGTACTGTCTTTTATAAGTTGCAAACTGTGCTCGTGCCCTGCCACAAAAATTACGTTCGGGTGTCCTTTTACAACCTTTTCCACATCGCGTATCATATTTGCATATGCAGGGTGAGATAGATCTTCAGGGATACCAAAAACACCCCTTGCAATCGGGTAAATTGATCCTATACCAGGCAATGGAATGTACATTTTAGGTATGGCATCGGTAAAAGGAAAAATGTGCTGCTTTAAAGTAAAATATCCTCCATGTATTCCGTAGCTTCTAAAGGTATGGTGACAAGCAAGTATTACTAATTTCTTCGAATTTTTGGTAAGAATGTCCCCTATCTGGTTTAGCACCTCAAGCTGTGTTTTATAAGGGCAATCAGACTCTACACCCGGCTTATCGTATGGGTGTATCCACCACTGGCTATCAAATAAAATCATCGTTACATCTTCGCTCAATGCCACTTCAACTGGTCCGCCACAACCATCTTCAGGATAAAATTTTACATTCTTTCCACCTTTCGAGTCTATGTATTGCTGTTGTCTTCGTATCGCATCCCATCCACCTTTTCCGCCCTTGTCCCAGTCGTGGTTACCTGGTATAAAAAAAACCCTCGCATCAGTGCCATTAGCAATTGCCATCTGGGTATCAAGCACGCTTCTTCGAATGTCGTAGAATGAATACTGATCATCGGGCAAACCTGTAGTATAGAGGTTATCTCCTAAATACAGCACGGTAGTTTTCTTGTCAAATTTTGTCGTCTCTCTTACAGCATCTATCACAGGATGTCTTCCACCTTTAAAATCTCCTGCATCTCCAATTAATATAAGTTTTGCCTGCATTGTGTCACTTTGAGCACGACACACCAGGGCGAAAAACAAAAACATTAAAACTGCACTAGCCTGTTTCATTACACAAAATTGTATTTACATATACGTATTGTTATTACCTGCCTCAGCTTTTAAAAAATCAATAAGTCAACGGTGTCATCATGATTTATATAGAAAGCTAGTGGCAAGTAAAACGTATTTAAGTTAGTTATATTTTTCAGCATGTTTAATATAAGGCAAAAACGCCGATGGCTTGTTTGTATTAGGCATGCGGCTCCCCCTTCACAGTCTTGGTATTAAAATCTGCAACAGTAAACTCAAATCTTTTGCCGTCTTCTTTGGCTGCTACACAAGTGGTAAATTGGAGTTAGTTGCAATAACACTCTTTCCGTGGGGAAACATTTCTACAATAGTACCTGTTAATTTCATTTTTAAATGGCTGATATACAAATGACTATACAGGAAAAACGATTAAAGTTGTATTGAACTTTTTGAAGGTATCCTTTGAAATTTGAAGATGTTTAAGCTACCGAAATGAGCAGCTTTTTTTGAAGCGCAGTACACAAAACAAAAGCTTGATCGTTTGCGATTGCAACAGATTTAAATAAGCCGATTGATTGTTGCAACACCTGCCTCCATCAGCTTTACTATAAAAATTATATAACAGTTTTAGTAACAAGCAGATGTTGATTGATATAAAAAAGTTGCCGGGAGAAGCATCCTTTCAAACAACAATATTGGCATTAAAATTATTTACTTTGCTAATATGATTTATCCGCATACTGAGCTACAGTTCATCAGCCCGAAAATTGGATACGGTGTTGTCGCTAACAAACTTATCCCTAAAGGCACCATTACCTGGGCTTCCGATGAACTTGATCAAACCTTTACCCGTAAACAGGTAGAGGCTATGGATGAGGTGTATAAAGACATCCTATTCAAATACACTTACCGCGACTACAAGGGAGATTTTATACTTTGCTGGGATCATTCACGTTTTGTAAATCATAGTTTCAATTCTAATTGTATTACGACCGCTTACAATTTTGAAGTTGCGGTAAGAGATATTTATCCAGGTGAAGAGTTGACAGATGATTATGGATACCTCAATTGCTTAGAACCTTTTGAATGTCTGCCAGAACCTAATACCAATCGAACGCATGTAATGCCCGATGATCTGCTATACTTTTACAAAGAGTGGGACGACAAAGTCTTGTTGGCTTTTAAACAGTTCAACCATGTGCAACAACCACTTGCCTTTCTTATCGAAACTACTTATCGAAAAAAGGTTTCCTCTGTTGGTATTGGAAGTGAGCCGATGGACTCCATCCTAAATTGTTTTTATAGCGAGGATGAAAGTAAGATGATGCTGAAAGATGGATTGCTGCATAGTTATAGTTACGCCTGATCCAGCAAGAACAAAATTGTGGAAAATAATTGTGACAGTATCTAAAAACCATTACTGTACCCTCAGCTTTTAACCCTAACCGGCCATCTGCTCATTCTAATCCTCCAATCGACCATGCCTTAGCTGCCGACCGATTGCTTAGCGCAATAGATCTTTTCTAATTCAATAAACTCCTTACAAAGTTTTCTGGTGATTTCGCCGGGTGTCCCGTCTCCTACTACATGATCATCGATTGCAAGAACCGGTAAAAGCCGCTTTGTTGTGCTGGTTAAAAATACTTCAGAAGCCCTTTTCAACTCTTCAACTGATATTGCTCTTTGTTCGGCCTGGTATTCTTTGCCTGCAATTTCGAGCACCTTTTTTCTGGTAATTCCGTGCAGTACATCGTCCAATGGAGTCACAACTCTTTTGTCTGGGGTAACGATAAACACATTAGATCTTGGAAATTCAAGAATGCGATTATTGTTGCAATACAATACGTCTCCAGCATTTTTTTGAGCCAGCGTCTTTTGCAGATAAACAGCCATCAAATAATTGATCGACTTAGCAGTTGGTACGTCACGTAGGTAATCGTACAACATGATCCTTACCCCCTTTTCAAATTCTTCTTCCGATGCTATTTTAACCGGTTGCTGAGTAATAATAAAATTTGGTTTTCCCGGCTCAAAACTGTCTGAAGAATAACCTCCCGTTACAATCATTTTTATGCCCGAAGTTTCGATCTTATTTCTTTCAATCAAGTCGAAAATGATCTGTTTAAGCGCTTCCCTGCTG
>JALYZZ010000560.1 GCA_030948675.1 Bacteroidota bacterium
GCTTTACGCTTTGATTATGGTCGATTTAATGAGTTGGTTAGCGCTATTGAAGTTGGGCTAAATATTGAGTTTTATACCCAAAAGATGCCGTTTATTTTGCTTCAGCCACAAAAGCAGCTTTTCTTCAATGCCTATGCAGCTATTGAGTTTGGCAGGAGAAAGTAGGGTGAGCTTGTAGTTATTAGCTACTACTTCCTAAGTTATCATTTCAGGCTTAACTGAGGCCTCTGTTGTTTATGTTTGCTGCAGTGTATTTTCTTTCGAGGCTACACCAGCTTTAAAAATTGTTGTGGCTAACCCCCGTTAATATACCGGCTCTTTCGCTTGTGGTATTGAAATCTTTAAATCATCCGTTTGCAAACCGTTGCTGTACGAAAACTAAATTTCTTTTTTTTACAACTGAATTTAAGACCTTTGCTGACAAGTACTTTACCAAGGTAAAGTATTCGTGTAAAACATTTATCATCACAAATCTCATCGGTATTCCATGCAAGAATTATCTGTAGTAGCTAAAGTAGATCCGACAATTTCAACAATAAAAAAGCCGGATTGGCTGCGGGTAAAATTACCAATTGGCGAAAGTTACAAGCATGTACGCGGGCTTGTAGATACTCATAAATTACATACTATCTGTGAGAGCGGTAATTGCCCAAACATGGGCGAGTGTTGGGGCGAAGGAACCGCCACTTTTATGATACTTGGCAACACATGTACACGTAGTTGCGGATTCTGCGCCGTGGCTACGGGTCGTCCTGATCCTGTTGATTGGGATGAACCGCAAAGGGTGGCAGAAGCCATCAATTTAATGAGGGTGAAACACGCAGTGTTAACCAGCGTAGACCGCGATGAGTTAAAAGATGGTGGATCTATTATCTGGTATAATACAATTAAGGCAGTAAAAGCATTAAACCCTGCTACCACCCTCGAAACTCTAATTCCTGATTTTAAGGGATATGCTGAGCAGGTACAAAGAATAATAGATGCAGCGCCAGATGTTGTAAGCCACAATATGGAGACGGTTGAAAGACTCAGTCGCCAGGTAAGGATACAGGCTAAATATCGCCGAAGTCTTGAAGTATTGCGTATGTTGAAAGACGGAGCAATGCGAACAAAAACAGGGATTATGCTAGGTCTTGGTGAAAAAAAAGAGGAAGTTATTCAAAGCATGGAAGACCTTGTAGCGGTAGGTGTAGATGTACTTACACTTGGTCAGTACCTGCAGCCGACAAAAAAACATTTACCTGTCGAAAGATTTGTTCATCCGACTGAATTTGCTGAATTAAGAAAAATCGGTTACGACCTTGGATTTGACTACGTAGAAAGCGGTCCACTCGTTCGTTCATCTTATCACAGCGAAAAACACGTAATTCCGGGTTATGGACGAAGGAAGTTTGAAGAAGAAAAAGAGATGATGACCGCCTGATAATCATTGAGGTTGATGATGAGGAAGTGCATTTTTTAAAACCCTTGTTAGCTATTAAAAGTCGGTGGTAAACTATCTGCTCTGCTAAAAAAAGCCGGGGTTGAATAAGTAACACATTTTTATGTTATTCATTCAACCCCGGTTTTTTTTTGATATGATGTTAACTTACGTTGACTTCTTTTTCATTGCATGTTGCATAGGTGTCAGCCCTGAAGATTGTCCGCGACCTGCCGCTTGTTTTAATTTAAACAATTCGAAACGGGTAGGAGGGGTAGTGATGGCGCCCCACGTGTTATTCGTTTCATCAATATCCGCTGTTTCGCGAAATGGATCAAGTTGTATTGATGCTACTTCTTTATCTTTCATAAACGATTTAACTACCTGGTTTTCATTTAAACGCCATACCTGGGCTGGTATGCGTTCTGTTTCTTTGGTGCCATCTTTATAAGTCCACTCAATAATTATTGGCATTACCAAACCTCCCTTGTTAGTGAAGGTTAGCTGGTAGAAGAATTTGTTGCCAAACTTAACTTTAGCAGCTTCATCAAGTGGCTCAAACGCTCCCGGAACTTTTACTGCATATTTTGCAGAATCATACAATTCCATACCGCGCCCGTAACTCCAGTAAAAATCGCGCAACGTAGTATCAACATCGGTATAGAAGCGAATGCTTGTATCCTGCCTGTTCCTGATTTTAGAAATATCTTCAAAATCGTTGAGCAATGGCTTTGTCAGAGAAACCATCATTGTTGAGTCGCCACTTCCGGGCATTGCATTAAGGTTTGGGCGCATGTATTTAACACTGTCAAGTGATATGTCGGTAACGTCGGTACTGTAAAACCAGCCGCGCCAAAACCAATCCAGATCTTCGCCACTTGCATCTTCCATCGTTCTAAAAAAATCGGCAGGAGTAGGATGTTTAAAAGCCCACCGCCGTGCATATTGCTGAAAAGCATAATCAAATAACTTGCGGCCCATAATTGTCTCGCGAAGAATGTTTAGGCCGGTTGCAGGTTTTGCATATGCGTTTGGCCCAAAACCAACAATGTTTTCAGAATTAGTCATGATCGGTTCCAACTGGTCTTTCGGCAATTTCATGTAGTCTGTAATAGCCCAGGCCGGACCGCGGCGACTTGGAAATTTGTTGTCAAACATTTCCTCTGTCAGGTATTGCACGAACGTGTTTAGTCCTTCGTCCATCCAGGTCCACTGGCGCTCGTCACTGTTTACAATCATAGGAAAGAAATTATGCCCGACCTCGTGAATAATTACACCAATCATTCCGTTCTTGGTTTGCTCAGAGTAAGTGCCGTCTTTATCAGTTCTGCCGTTGTTAAAACAGATCATTGGGTATTCCATACCATTTGCTGCTTCTACACTTTGAGCCACCGGGTAAGGGTAGGGGATGCTGAAATGTGAATAGGTTTTCACGGTATGTGCAACCACTTTTGTAGAATATTGCTTCCATAAGGAATAACCTTCTTTACCGTAAAAGCTCATACACATAATTTTCTTGCCCTCAACAGTGGTCGGCATACCATCCCATACAAACTTGCGCGATGATGTCCATGCGAAATCACGTACATCTTTTGCTGCAAATACCCATGTTTTGGTTGCAGCAGATTTTTTAATTTCTCTTTCTTTTGCTTCTGCCAGTGTTACAATTTCAACCGGTTCTTTGGCTGTTTGTGCTTTTTGCCAGCGAGCCAATTGTGCAGGCGATAATACTGCAGCATAGTTCTGGCATTCGCCTGTTGCACCCACAACATGGTCGGCGGGAACTGTCATTTGTACTTTAAAGTTGCCAAAGGTTAATGCAAACTCTCCGCGGCCTGCAAACTGGTGGTTTTGCCATCCCTGAAAATCGCTGTACACACAAAGACGTGGATACCATTGGCTCATGGTAAATAAATAGTCTTTTGTATCGGCAAAGTATTCATAACCGCCGCGACCGCCCTGAACCATCCGGTCGCTGATGTTATAGTTCCAGTCAATGGAAAAAATAAATTTCTGACCTGGTTTTAAAGGAGTGGCAAGGTCAATCCGCATCATTGTTTTGTTGACGACATATGGGAGTGCTTTTCCGACAGCATCCGCGATTTTGATGATATTTACTCCAAAACCATTGTCTTTACGCGTGTTTTCTAAAGTTGCGATTGACTGAGTGGTCGTACGCGAAGGAAGCGGATTGCTGCTTTGGTAACCGGCATTTTTTACAGAGCTGTGCTCATTCTCATCTAACTGTAACCATAGATACGATAATACATCGGGCGAGTTGTTGTAGTATGTAAGCGTCTCACTTCCGGTAAGTCGCAGGTTCTTTTCGTTTAATACCGCCTTAATATCGTAATCGCAACGTTGCTGCCAATACTTGTTTCCGGGGGCACCGCTTGCAGTTCTATACTCGTTAGGGGTCGGAAGTGTTGTACCTAACTGCTCAAATTTGTTTGCGTGATTAGAGCCAGGATTATTTTGGATGTCTTGTGCGTGCACAGCATAACAAAGCCCTGTTGAAAAAAGCAATAAAAGAAATCTTCTCATCTGTTATAATTAAAGGTGTTTATGAAGGAAAGCGCTCTATAGCCATTTTTAATGATACAACTAATACCAATGCTGATACTGAAATAATCCAATAGCGGCGGTTGACATTTACATAAAAAATAAAAATATGAGCAAGCAAAAGAAGAAGGATTACTACTGCAATCTGTCCAGCTTCCAAACCCAAATTAAACGCCACCAGCGACCTTCCTAAACTTTGATCGCTGGCAAGCATAAATTTTAAAGCATTTGCAAAACCCAAGCCGTGAACGAGGCCAAAAAACATTGCAAAGAAATAATTAACCTGAATGTTTTTACGGCTGGATGTGGGCTTAATAATATTTGCAGCAGCGGTAACAAAAATGGTACAAGGTATGAAGAATTCAACCAGGTTAGAAGGGATGGTTAAAATATTGAGGGTACTTAAAGCAAGTGTAATGGAATGTCCGATGGTAAAGGCAGTGACTAAGACCAGTACCCGCTTCCACTCTTTCAATGTATACAACACTATTAGCGCCAATATAAAAAGCTGGTGATCAAAGGCATCAAAGCTAATAATGTGTTGCCATCCAAATGAAAAATAGAAGCCAAAATCACTCATTCGTTAAAAAATTTTTCTTGTCGATTAGAGGTCGAAAATAAAACAGAGTTTTGTAATCAAATCATAATTCTAATGGGTGCTTTCACATATAAAACTTTTATAACTTCTATTCTAAGTTTGCTGCTGTTTTTTACTTCTGTACAAGCATATTCATTTCATCCCTTCTATATTAGCGTTACCGAGATGAATTATAACGTAAAGAGTAAGTCGTTTGAGGTAAGCTGTAAGATGTTTGCAGAGGATATTGAAAATGTGCTGAAGCAAAATTATAAGACCAATGTAGATCTTAGCAATGAGAATTTGCTTGCTCAAAACAATCAGTTACTCAATAATTATATTACCAAACACCTTTCATTTAACATAAACTCCAAAGCAGTTAGCTTTAAGTTTGTCGGGTTTGAGAAAGAGAAGGAATCTGTGTATTGTTACTTAGAGCTGACAAACGTACCTGAAGTAAAAAAGCTTGCTGTTACCAATTCCATTTTATATGATCTTAAGACAGAGCAAATAAACATTATGCATGTGATGGTTAATGGCAAGCGCGAAAGCACTAAAGTTGATTATCCAAAAGACCAGGCGAGTTTTAGTTTTTGAGGTAACAGCAAACTGCTGGGTATTTAATCGCGTTACAACCGCATCGCCCCCTGAGGAATCCAATAAAATTCCCCGCTTGGAAAATCCGGCCAAATCTTTTAGATTTGATTTCAACTTGCCGTAACTAACAGAATCAAAGGCTTTTGTATTGTCTTGTATTCTTTTACTTATTTGCTTATTCCATACCATCTTTCTTAAACTTCTAACGAATGCTGTCAATCCGGTTACTGAAAAAATTAAGAGTTGTGTGTAAGGTCGTTGGTGTGGCGCTAATTCTATTCTGTTCTTTTCAATTTACCCAATCCAATCCACCAGCGATAAAGCTTAAAAAAGGCGATCACATTATTCTCGTTGGTAATAACCTGGGCTCTCGTGAAATGAACTTCGGACATTTTGAGACAGAGATGTACCTGCGTTACCCTGATCTGGACCTGTACATAAGAAATATGTGTGATGGAGGAAATACGCCCGGTTTCAGACCACACTCAGGGCGACCATCTCCGTGGGCTTTTCCTGGTGCTGAAAAGTTTCAGACTGAAAATGCACACCCCTCAGACAGCCAGGGCGATTATGAAACCCCCGACCAATGGACTGCGCGCCATAAGGCAGATATTATCATTGCCTTTTTTGGCTTTAACGAGTCATTCCAGGGTAAAGAAGGACTTGAAAACTACAAAGCTGAACTGGATGCTTTTATTAAACATACTTTAACTGAAAAGTATAACGGTACAAGTGCTCCTCAACTGGCCATTGTTTCTCCGATAGCGTTTGAAAATCTTTCTGATAAACTCGACCTTCCTAATGGTAAACAGGAAAATGCAAACCTTGCCATGTACACACAGGCAATGAAAGAAATAGCGGCGCAAAACAAGGTACATTTTGTTGATGTCTATGCTCCGTCAAAAGAATGGTTTAGCACTGCTAAAGAGCCACTGACAATAGATGGCTCGCAGTTAACTGATGAAGGGTATTCCAGATTTTCGAAATTATTAGTTGATGGGGTATTTGGTAATACACCGGCAAAAGCAGAAGCTAATCGCGCAATTGTGCATTCAGCAGTGATGGAAAAAAACTGGATGTGGCATAATGATCTTAAAATTCCAAATGGTGTGCATGTGTACGGACGCCGGTTCAATCCCTTTGGCCCCGACAACTATCCGCAGGAATTG
>JALYZZ010000585.1 GCA_030948675.1 Bacteroidota bacterium
TACATGACCTGACCACGGAATTACCTCGTGTACACTGCTCATGCATATAATCTTTCCTGCTGCACTACTTCTTTCTGCAACTACTCCTCTTTTCAAAAATTCGCGCACGGCCTCTCTTGCGCACAAAAACTGGCCGGTAAGGTTTACATCAATTACCCTCTGCCAGTTTTCAAGAGACATATCGGCCAATGCCGAGTCTTTCTGAATACCCGAATTGCTTACAAGAATATCAATTGTACCATAGGCCTGGTACATCGCCTGAAACATTGCCTGTACTTCGTTTTCTTTGCTTACATCTGCCTGGTACACCATTGCTGTGCCTCCATTTGCTTTTATTTCGGCGGCTACTTCCTCACCATGTTCCGGGTGAGAAGAGCAATTAATCACCACGTTTGCTCCTTCATTGGCCAGGGCTATTGCTACCGCTTTTCCTATGCCACTGCTCGCACCGGTGACGAGTGCAGATTGTCCTTTTAATTTTAAACTTGTATTCATGTGCGTATTGATAATTGATACAATAAACTGTGTAAATAAAATGACTGATACTACCAAAGTTGTGCAACTTTCATACCCCTCGTTTTTTAGGATAGGCTGCCATTTATAAGTGTGTCTTTCCCAACTAGTTTATGCCCTGCACTATGCAGCAGGTGAGGGCACGAATTTTTATTTTATTTATATATGGAAGAACCCAACTACACAGGGCTTGTGCCCAAACAGGATAAGGGAGTTACAATGACCTCTGCATCTGCGGAGGAGTTTGCAGACGATGCAGAGGCAAAGTCTTTTTTTGAGGTGGTAAAGCGTCGGCTGTTGGATGTAAACAGGTGGCACCAGTTAGCAGGGATGGCCAGTGCTGCATTTCAACTGATTGACAGCGATGGGAGGGAGGTACAACGGAGTGCAGAAAAAGGGGATTATTTTAAAATTGATATTCCCGGACCGGGCAGTGCTGCGGGCGACGGGTACGATTGGGTGCAGGTAGAGGAGGTGAAGGAATTTTCACAGCACGACGTGGATAGCGTAGGCCTGCGTGCAAGACCATCAACAAATCCGTTGAGCAAAGATGAAAGTATTGCACACTTCTATTCGCACGAGTCAACCAGCACCTTTATTGTAACAAGGAAAAAAAATAAGATAACAGCCACTATTTACGACCGTAATACCAAACCCAACACAGACTCTGAAACAATAATGGATAAGGTACGGCATGCAGCAGCGGGTATTGGAGCAATACTCGGCGGATCAAAACTGCAATGGAAAGGTTTGGCCAAAGGCCTGGTGAAACGGGATGAAAAGGGTTCATAAAGCAACCGGGTGCGGCACCGGGTAATGATAGCGTTATAGTTTCATCTTTTGCAATCCCGAATATTTTGAAAAGTTGAAGGTAAGAACAGGCCATGTTATCAGGTCAGCTTTTGTGTGTTCAATAAAAGAACCATACGATGGTTAAGGCAGACATCATTTTAATTGCCTTCCCTTCACTCATTAAAAGCCATTGGCTTAATCAGTCTCATATACTTTCAAACGCTTCTGTCTAACATCAATATCTCTTTCCACACATGTTCATTAACGGGAATGCCTTTTTCAAGGTTTTCTCTTCTGGTTTTTACCACGCCTTCGCCGGGGTAGCGTATTGCGGCATTGTCTGCTACAGGTGTGGAGCTTTTGTAATCATCAATAATCGTTTGCAGTGTCTGGCTGATAGCAGACGCGTTGCCCAGCTTAGAAAGATCAATAGCGATAAATACCTGCGACACGTTGGTTTCTGCTGCCCCTTTGCCGATATGGGTAGTTGCTAACCCGCCCGATAGTATGGCTGCCAGCATATCGAGCAACAACGACAGGCCCGCACCTTTCCAATATCCCGCAGGCAGTAAAAGGCCGCTTTCTGTAATTGCTGCAGGGTCTGTGGAAGGGGCTCCACTGGTGTCGTACCCGCCGGCTACCGGCAACGGTTCGCCCTGCATTTTCATCAGTTCTATTTTGCCAAAAGAAAATTGCGACATAGCCATGTCTAAAATGATCGCTTCACCTTCAAAAGGCACCGCTATAATTAGGGGGTTATTGCCGAGGCGAATGTCTTTGGCTCCAAAGGCAGGCATGTTGGCAATGGTATTGGTCCAGCAAATAAAGGCGAAGCCTTCTTTCGCTGCTTTCCAGCCGTAGGTGCCGCCGCGCATCCAATGATTTGTTTGCGCGAGCGCCACACAACCGATGCCGTTGTTGCGTGCCAGATCCATTGCTTTTTCTGTGCAAAAAAGCGCATTTAATATTCCTGGTCCCGCTTGTCCGTCCCACTGTTGCACGGCACCAAATGTGCTTTTCAAAATTGGTTCTGCGTCTGCTATTACATGCTTATCTTTTAAGTACTGTACAAACCTCGGAAAACGGTTTACGCCATGTGTATATACTCCGTCGATACTGTTTTCAGTAAAGACTTTTGCGCAGGTGCCTGCTTTGCTTTCCTGCAGCCCTTGTTGCAGAAGAATTTCATAAAATTGTTTTTCCATTTCACCGGGAGTAATTCGAATCATTCCCGGTGCGGCTGTGGTTTTATTTTGACTCATACAATAGCAGAGATTTTATTTAAAATTAGTTAATACAGGTTGGTTGAGTTGCATAAATAATGAAGTTTTACGACAACAGGAAACACAGTTTTGTGGAGTATATCTTCTATAAGAAAGGCCGATGAGAACCCGCGGAGTGTTAGCCAGTTTCAGTAACCGATATTTATAAAATGAAGGGGGGCATCACAATGAGTGCTGCTATTCAGTTGAGCCGATCATCGAAAGCAGGAACATCTATGATTGCCGGATTTAAACAAAAAGGCAAATAGTTGCCACTCTCCTGCAACTGCTTACGACACGAATGCAATATGTGGA
Organism: Bacteroidota bacterium; assembly: GCA_030948675.1. GTDB lineage: Bacteria > Bacteroidota > Bacteroidia > Chitinophagales > Chitinophagaceae > Segetibacter. The sequence continues at coordinate 2,883 of JALYZZ010000585.1, forward strand.
GAATTGGAACGAATTATACGCGGTTGTACAATATTGTCCAATTTTTTAAATGTCGTTCTGCGTCAACCGTTACTTGTTCGGGCATTAGTCTCCACCGCCAGTTATTTTCACCTGAAGCAGGGGTGTTCATCCGTGCAATTTCATCAAGACCTAATACGTCCTGTATGGGTAAAATAGCAATATTTGCTACAGAAGCATACGCCAGTCTTGCAAACACAAGGTGTATATCGTCTTCGTGTAAAACTCTACCTACATATTGTTCTATCTGATGGTGATGCTTCCGGCCTTCCTGCCTGTACCAACCTCTGATAGTATTGTTGTCATGCGTACCGGTGTAGGCAACAAAGTTTTCACTATAATTGTGGGGAATGTATGGGTTTTTAGGCATCTCGTCACCAAAAGCAAATTGCAATACCTTCATTCCGGGGAAAGAAAATTCATCTCTCAATTGGTACACTGCATCGTTGATTTCTCCAAGATCTTCAGCGATAAAAGGCACTTCTCCAAGCGCTTTATTTACCGCCTTAAATAAATCTGCACGAGGTCCTCGTTTCCATGTTCCTTTTTTAGCAGTTTCTTCATCTGCAGCCACTTCCCAATAATCGGCAAAAGCTCTGAAATGATCTAACCGCAAAATGTCGAACAACTCCAGGTTCTTTTTAAAACGCTCTATCCACCATTCGTACCCTTGTTGTTTCAACACATCCCATAAAAAAACCGGCATTCCCCAAAGTTGACCGTTTTCGCTAAATGCGTCGGGTGGCACCCCGGCTACACCTATCATATTTCCTTGTTTGTCGAGGCTAAACAATTCGCGATTAGACCAAACATCTACTGAATCATAACTGACATAAAAAGGAAGATCTCCAAAAAGTTGTATGTTTAAATCGTTACAATATTTCCGTAGCCTGTGCCATTGCTTAAAGAAAAGAAATTGAAGAAATTTTATCTTATCAATCTCGTCTGAATTTTCTGAAATCAACTTCCTCAACGCTGTTGCATCCTGCAGCTTGTATTCATCCGGCCATTGAAACCATGGCTTACTTTGATGTTGTTTTTTAAGCAACATGTACAACGCAAAATCATCGAGCCAGTAGGCTTCTTTCCTGCAGAAATTTGAAAAGGAAATTTCCAGGGCCTTTTTGCTTTTTTGCTGGTAGTTGTACCACGCTTTTTCAAACATTTCCGGCTTTACCCGTTCTACTTCGCTATAGTTGATTTGTCCATTTTGAGGTAAGTAATATCGCCTTGTATCTTCAGCATCTAACAATTCATCTTCAACCAGCAAATCAGGACTGATTAAAAGTGTATTACCAGCTCTGCTGCTAATAGAACTATATGGAGAATGCCCCTGGCCCTGCTCAGTCGGGTTTAAAGGAAGCAACTGCCAGTATTTCTGTTTACTTCTGTGTAAAAAGTCAGCAAAGGCACATGCTTCATGACCCAGATCACCAATACCATACGGAGAAGCAAGTGAAGATATATGCAGCAATACACCTGCACCTCTTTTATTGTCAGTCATAGTTATTGTAGTTTGAGCACTGCCACCGGCAGGCTTTTAAAAATGTCTTTAACGGCTATTTTTTGTTGATGCGATCCCTCTAGCGCCGATAGAAGGTGTTTGTACCCGGCGGGCGCGGCTGCCGGTAAAATGATACAAGTGTCTTTCCAGTCGACAGATAAAATCTCCCGTTGCTGCTGGCTACACAATGTAGCGAGATGAAGCGGAACGGCCACCACATACCACTCGTTTTGATAGTGGCGGGCATAAGCCAGCACATTGGAGGAATGCGCCCCCTCCACCGTTAACGGCAGGTATTTGGCATCGGCAAAAAAAGGCTCTTTTTGCTGCCGGTCATTCAGCAGCTTATGCACCAGCCATAATTTAATTTTTGCATTATACCGGTGTTGCCACAAATGGTTCATGAGGTGCTGATGTTCTTCATTTGCCTGCGCATCCAATTCGTGCATCAGTTGTTGCCTCAATTCGTAATCAACCGGCCTTCGGTTATCCGGATCCACAAGACTAAAATCCCATAATTCCGTTCCCTGGTATATGTCAGGTATGCCCGGTGCAGTAAACTTAATAAGTACCTGTGCCAGTGAGTTAACGATTCCAAAATCAGCAATTTTTGTATGAAAGGATTCAAAGCTTTTCCAAAACTGCGAACCCTTATCTAACAGTCTTACTGCAAAATTTTTAGTCGCAGCTTCGTACGCCTCATCAGGGGTTGTCCAGTTTGAATGTGTTTTGGCTTCGCGTAAAGCTTTCTGCAAATACTCCTGGATGCGATTTTTAAAATCATCGTCTCCCTGCCCTGGCATTGGATAGGCGGCTGTTAGCGTTTGGTAAATCAGGTATTCGTCATTTGCATCGGGGGTGCCGTTTTCCTTTACATCCTTATTGATCTGCTGCCACTCTTTTACTTTTGCAAACCACTTACCAGGCAGGTCAGTCAACACATTTAATCTTGCCCGTACATCTTCTCCACGTTTTGTGTCGTGCGTAGAAGTGCCGTTCATGCTCAACGGCCATTTCTGCTGCCGGTCTATCATCTTCTGATGGAACTGAAGCGGACTATTACCAAAGGCTTCAGGAAAATCTCCTACTTCGTTGTGTGCGATGAAACGGTTATAAGTATACATCAAAGTGTCTTCAACGCCCTTTGCCATTATCGGCCCGGTAAACTGCATACACCGTTGATAAAACCTCAACGCACGTTCATTATATGCTTCGTCACCTTGTTTGGGCTGATGTAACAACGCTTTTTCAAGCAGGGGTATAGCCGGCTCAAGGGCTGGTTTACTTTGTTTTATCCGGTCTAAAATATCCTGCACATCTGCTTCTTCGGTTTTGTCTAACGGCAATGTATTTCCATAGTACCTGTACACCGGGCACTGAATAAGCATTTCGCCAATAGCCTCTTTCATTACCTCGGGTTCTACGCTGCTTAATTCACCATCCTCCACTAAATTCATGTCAGTAAAAAGATGGTACAGGTTAGAGAGCTCACCGCCCATGTTTTCATGCAGTATGTACGATTTTTTGTCGTGCACCTGCTCGTCGGCAGATCGTGGATCGTTTACAAGGTCTTTATAAAAATTGCTAAAGCTTTCTTTGCTTGCCTGTTGTGTAAAAACGTTGTTGACAAAAGAAAGAAAATCATAGCCGGTAGTGCCTTGTATCGGCCAATAACCGGGCAGTGCTTCACCTGGTTCAAGTATTTTTTCCACAACAATATAAGTCTCTTCACCCGCTAGTTCGCGCAGTTGCTCAAGGTATCGCGTCGGGTCATACAAGCCGTCAACGTGATCTATCCGCAGCCCTTGAAAAATGCCTTCATCCATTAATTGCCTGATGTACTTATGGTAATACAAAAAAACATCTTTGTCCTGCATATTCAGGCAGATCAAACCATTGACAGTAAAAAAGCGGCGAAAATTAATTTTGTAATCTGTCTTCTGCCAATTTACCAGCTGGTACACCTGTTCACCCGCAATCTTACTGATTAGCTCATGGTCTTCATTTATTTTTTGCAAACAACTTTGCAAATAACTTTTTGTTTTTTCATTTTTAACCAGCGCACTTAGCTGTAACTGAAACTCGTGAAAAGTTTCTTTATAAGCTTCAGGTTCGTCATTTTTTTGAATGTCTTTTACCTGATCTAACAATTGCTGCACTGCCTGATTGGGCTCACCAGATCCCGACTGCAGGATGGTCATGTAAGAACGAAGCCGCAGGGGATAGGTGCTGTCGAAATATTTTAAAACAAACCGGGGCTCTTCAAAATCTACCTTTAGCTCACCCTTGCTGATTACTGCATCTAACCGGTCGCCTAAAAAAGGAATCATTATTTTTCCATGGTATATCTTACCTGTCCACGGAACATCAAAAAACGATGCATAGACCGACTTTTGTCCTTTTTCGAGCACGTCTTTCAACCATGGATTGGTTGGGTCAAAAGCCATGTGATTGGGAACGATATCCTGCAACCACTGCATACCTAACTCTCTAAGTCTTTGGCTGATTTCTAATAGTTGTTCTTCGGTTCCGATTTCAGGATTTATCTTATGCGGATTAACTCCATCGTACCCATGTACACTTCC
>JALYZZ010000590.1 GCA_030948675.1 Bacteroidota bacterium
GTGCAAGGTTAACAGAAGCGTTATGAGTGAACACAAATAACTAACCTTTCATATACGGGTTGTATTTTTTCTCATGCCCGATGGTAGTGGGCTGTCCGTGCCCCGGGTACACCACTACATCATCCGGCAAAACAAATAATTGTTCTCGAATGCTTTGCAGCAGTGCAGCATGGTTGCCACCGGGTAAGTCAGTACGGCCAATGCCCTCTTTAAATAGCACATCGCCTCCAATAACAAATTTTTGCTGTTCACAGTAAAAACATATACTACCCGGCGAATGGCCGGGAGCAACCAACACCTTCAACTTGTCTTCACCTAACAACACTATATCGTGCTGTTGCAAAAAATGAAGAGGTGCTTGATAATTGTCAAAAGGTAATCCCCACATTTTTCCTGACTGTGGGGCAACCATCAGCATTTGTTCTTCGTTTGGATGTATAAATAGTTCTAACCCGTACGTTTCGTACATCCATTTATTTCCAAATACATGGTCTAAATGACAGTGAGTATTTACCAGTTGAACGGGCAGTAATTTGTTTGCTTGCATGAAGCTTTTAAGCGCAAGTTTTTCTTCATCGTAGTAACATCCCGGGTCTATTATAATTGCCTCATTTACCTCATTATAAAGTATATATGTATTAACAGAAACCGGGTTTAACGTGAAAATCTTAACTGTTAGCATATTCGTAAATTTACAAGAATTACAATCAATTTGTATTAATTTTAAAACTCTAAAGAACGGATATGCAAGATAACAGTATGAGTAACAGGATCATTGCTTTTTTGGGCTTGTGTCTTTTTTGGTTTCAGGGATTTTCACAGGTAAGTGCCGTAGAATTTGGAAAAAACAGGATTCAATATAAAAAATTTGTATGGAAGTTTTATGAGTCTCCAAACTTCAATACATACTTCAATCAGGGAGGTCTTGAACTGGGAAAATTTGTAGCCCAGGCAGCAGAAAAAGAACTAAAGAGTATTGAAACACAGATGGAATATTCATTACAAAGGCAAATAAATATTGTAGTCTATAATAATTACAATGATTATCGCAGTAGTAATATAGGTCTTGGAAACGAGCTAATTAACAATGCAGGCGGCGGCTTGACCAAGCTCGTTAACAACAAAATGCTCGTTTATTTTGATGGTGACCACTCAAATTTAAATCGTCAGATAAGACAAGGCATTGCAAGAGTGTTACTCGACAATCAGCTTTTTGGAGAGGATATTGGAGAGTTTGCAAGTAACCAGGCTCTGCTCGACCTGCCGACCTGGTTAACCGATGGCTATGTAAGTTATGTGGCCGAGAGATGGAGCACTAAAAAAGATGACGATCTAAAAAGCGCTATGCTTAGCGACAGTTACAAAAACTTCTATCAGTTTGCTTTCGAGAAGCCCGAACTGGCAGGAGCTTCATTTTGGTTTTATATTGAGGAAAAATACAAAAAGGAAAACGTCGCTTATTTTTTATATCTGGCAAGAATTTATAAAAGTTTGAACAGTGCGGCACAGAGGATCGCTAAGAAAAAGTTCAAAGAGATCTTGAAGGATTTCATGACTTATGAGCAGGAAAAATATTATAAGGATATTCGGCAACGCAGAAACGTGCCCAAGGGTACTGTATCAGTTACTGAAGAAATTACTAATAGAAAAGACTTTTTCCGTTTTCAGGCTAATCCAAATCCAAGAAACCTTAGTTACGTAGTCGCAAAATACAATAAAGGCATTTACTCGGTTGGTTACTACGAAAATTACGAATTGGCAGCTACATTATTAAAGTACGGTGTAAGGACTCAAAAGACCGATATTAATCCGAGTTACCCGCTTATGGCGTGGGATGGTAAAGGAACACGTGTAGCAGTGATTTATTGGGAGAGCGGAAAAATAAAGATGTTTGTCTATGACGCTATTGCCCGGTACAAAGCATTCAAACAGGAGATTGAAGGTCTTGATCAGATAACGGATGTGCAGTTTCTGCTAGACAAAAACACGTTACTGCTTAGCGCTGTAAAGAACGGTCATAGCGATATTTTTACTTATAAAATCGAGGGAAATAAACTGGAACAATTAACCAACGATGTATACGATGATCTTGATGCTTCTTTTGTAGCCTTCCCTAATAAAACAGGTATCATTTTCGCCAGTAACCGTCCTGGTCCCGACGCTGTTAATGCTGATACTGTGCTGCCCAGCAATAATCGTTACAACATTTTTATGTTAGATTATATAACAAAGAAGCAAATAACACAACTAACGAACCTTAAGTTTGGGAACGCCAGGTTTCCGATGCAGTACAACGTTAACCACTTTACCTATGTTTCTGATGAGAGCGGTGTAGCCAACAGGTGGGCTGGATTCTTTACAACAGAAAGAGAAGGCCTCGACACATTATTTTATATAGGTGATGAAGTACTTCGCAACCCTTCTGATAAAGAACTGGACTCTACAATGGTTGCATGGCGGAAAAATGAACCGGATAGCATTAGTATGTTTCAGGTTACGAAAGACTCTACTTATACCTTTCCCCTTACCAATTATCAAAGCAGTCTGTTGGAGACCAGGATTGCTGGCGACCGTGGGCAAGTAAGCGAAGTAACGCGTCAGGGCGATATGAAATTTTTGTATAAATTAAGGGTAGACTCTCTTACGCTAAGGAGAAGAAATGTAAACGCTCGTCCTACCGATTACATGAAAAAGATGATGTCTGAACGAAGGGCCGAAGAAGGCAAGGCTGTCATCGCCCCAAATACCGATACGGCTACTACTGCAGCACCAGGTGCTGTCTTTCAAAGCGAGTTTGAAAATGAAAAGAAAGACTCTTCGGCCCGTGCTAATCCTGCTGCGCAGCCGGTTGCGCAGGAAACCGTACTGCAACGATCGAAATTGTTGAATTACCGATGGAAGTTTAGCAATGATTACATTGTTGGAGGCGTTTCTAATAACATTCTTATCAATCGCTATCAGCCTTATGGAGGAGGAAACGGGCCAATTCAATTAGGAAATGGCTCTAATCTGAACTTTACTTTTCGAACAAGTGTCAGCGATTTAATGGAGGACATAAAATTTGTAGGCGGCTTTCGCCTTGGTACAAACTTGCGCGACAATGATTACCTATTTGGATTTCAAAATTACCGCAAAAGATTTGATTGGGGATTAACTTACTATAGAACAATCAATCATGATCCTGCACAATTTGAGGGAACAAACACCTTTTTCAATGCTCAATCCAATACAAACATCTACCAGTTTAATGGAAGCTATCCATTAAACGAAGTAAAAAGCATCAGGCTTACGGTTGCGTATCGCAGAGACAGATTAATCGTAAAGCCATTTAATCTTACCCAAGGTCAGCCGGGCCGGTTTGGTCTTACATTCCATGATCAGTTGTCACAATACGCGCTAACACGGCTAGAATATGTACACGACAATACAATCAACCCAACGATGAATATTTGGCACGGGTTGCGGTACAAAGTGTATATGGACTTTGATGCTCCTGTGAGCGGCGAATCGGCGCAACAAGGTTATACTTATAATTTCGGCTTCGACGCCCGGCATTACTTGCCCATCTACCGAAATTTTATTTGGGCTACACGTGCTGCCGCTGACTTTAGCTGGGGCAAACGAAAACTTATCTATTATTTAGGAGGTGTTGACGGATGGCTATCTCCAAAGTTTAATAGCGCTAACAGACCCGATCCTGATCAAAATTATGCTTTTCAAACTTTAGCAGTAAACCTTCGCGGGTTTAACCAGAATGTTGCTAACGGCAACAATGCCTTTGTATTCAACAGCGAACTGCGGCTACCTGTGTTTTCAACATTGTTGAATAAGCCGGTAAATAATGCTTTTATCAGAAACTTTCAGCTGGTTCAGTTCCTTGATTTGGGTACAGCCTGGAACGGTAAGTATGATAAGTTTGCACGTCCTGGTATAGTATATACAAATGGCGGTAATAACCCTGTTTCGTTTGTAACAAAAGCTGGAGGTATTGGGCCCTTTGCCGGCGGCTACGGTTTTGGTGCAAGAAGCACTTTGCTTGGATACTTTCTAAAGGTAGACGCAGCATGGGAGATGAACGGAGTATTTAGAGGTAAACCAATCTGGTATTTCGCACTTGGCCTCGACTTCTAATAATTTTTTATTAAAACACAACTGCCCGTCTTATCGAACGGGCAGTTGTGTTTTAATAAATTTTGGAAGAATTAAAAGCTTTACCAGATACTCAACTAATAGATAATACGATTATCCGGCGGTAGACGCTAGCTCAGCTATGAATACAAAAGGTAGTAGTTATCAAAGATCTGCTTGCTTTGCTCTAAATCAAATCCATTTTCTTCTTTCTAGACTTTTCTTTCCCTTTTATAGACGGAATAATATTGCGTTAAACAATTTCGTTTGCTATATCTATGAACAACAAGCTGAATTACACTACTTAATTATTTGGCCTAATTTTTAAGCACAGTAACTGAAAAAAATTTTAAAAAATGGTATACTTTATAAATGGTTCAGTTATTCTGCTGTTGCTTTTATTTTTTATTATTCTGTCTATTGAAGATCAATTTTCGAAATTTTCAACGACGAAAAAGAGTTTAACCGGGTTCATCTTACACTCTAGACTTTTTTTAAAACAGAAGCTGAGAAGTAAATAGATTTTGTAAAACAACCTGTAGAATTGATAACGATTTCAGGAAAAAGGTTTTCGATTCTGACAAAATAATGAAAAGAAGGTTTCGCGTTGCTTTGTCTCTCAACGTAACTTAAAACTACCGTTTCAATTGATGTGTTGAAATAGAAAGTAGTTTTATTTATTTCAAAAATTATCGGTAGGCTTAACGGTAGAACCGGGTAGAAAAAGAATTGATTATTTAAAAAAGATTATCAACATTATTACCGTACTTAAAAATCTACTATAACTAAATTTCCGATAACCGAAATTACTCATAGTTATGATTAAGAATAGAATAAAGCTTTCAGTGAAGCGGCTATTTTTTTAAATAAACATTCTCTAGAAACTAAAATATTTTCCGCAATAAAATTTTGCAATATCCAGCTGAAGAATAACTAGTTTTTTACAAACTGAATTGAAGCTGAATTCATGCAATATCTGAGTCCCGTTGGTTTAGGCCCGTCTTCAAAAACATGGCCTAAATGACTTCCGCATCTACTGCAATGAATTTCTCTGCGCATCATTCCAAAACTTACATCTCGGTTTTCCTCAACAGCCGTTTTAGCAATTGGCTTGTAAAAGCTTGGCCAGCCGGTTCCGCTTTCAAACTTTGTATCACTACTAAATAAAGGCTGTCCACACCCAATACAATTGTAAATACCTTTCTCATGATTATCGCAGTACGCATTATGAAAAGGGGTTTCTGTTCCTTCCTTTCTTGCAACATGGTACTGTTCGTCCGTGAGTTGTTTTTTCCATTCGTCATCGGTCTTAGTGACAGCAAATTTCTTGTGCTGCGCCTGACTGCAGGAAGAGATGACAAGCATTAGAGTAACCAATTGAAATACGAATTTCAAACGTACAAGATTTTACTATTACTTACGCCTAAACAAGAGCCTGAGATTTTTGGTTTATATCTTATTAGTACAAGTATCTGTTAAACCTGTATTTCAATTAAAAGCCCCCTTAACTGTCATTGACCCCGCCATTTAGACTTTACCCCTAAAAACCTAATTTTCTAATACCGAACTCTTCATTATCAAATAATCAAAATTCCTAAAATAATATAAAAAAATAAATAACTGTTAGTTGATTAAACAACTTTAATTGATTTCCGCTTTATTTAAGGAAATATTAAAGTTCTCTTTTCCGTTTTACACTTAGTTTTAGTTCTCTATCGTTTCAAACCATATTTAGTGAATATAGAACTTGCCACCATTATTTTGTTTGTTTGTACGCTCCTTACTCCAAACAAAGGGAAAGCTAGCGACACATTGTTTTATAACAACAAATACTCTGTCGCTTGCCACAATTGTTACGAAAAAAAGTATTCGTCAAGCCTGGAGGAAGCGCTGGAATATACCTCAACCCTTGAGTTGGATATTTGGGACTCTAAATATTTTATAGGAAAGAAAAAATGTCAGGGAAGTGACTGGTTTGTAAAACATAGTTTGTTTCAAAAAGGTAATAAAAATTGCGTAGGCGGTTCCCTTCGGGATTGTCTTACTGAAATTGAACAATGGACAAGAAAAAATCCAGACCATGAAGTGATCACTATTTATATAGATAAAAAGGAAGATTGGGGAAGCAAAAGATCTCCAAGAAAGCCGGAGGACTTAGATAATTTAATTTCTTCTATATTTCCGGCAAATAGTATTTATTCTCCACGAGAGGTTTTACAGGAAAATGATAATTTAAGAAATTCAGTTCAAGGGTGCAATTGGCCATCCACGCAAGATCTTAAAGGCAAAGTCATCTTTGTAATAACTGATGCAACTGTACTAACAAGAAAAAATAAGCTGCTTAACAAGTATCTAAACCGGCAACAAAACAATTCTTTATGCTTTGTTGCACCGTTAATAAAAAAGAAAAGCGAGATTGTTAATCCAAGAGGAATGTCATTTCAAAATACTTCTAACGTTATTTTCTATAACCTTGGTTATAAGCACGCTGGCTTGTCATCAGCTATTAGTTCAAAAAATTATATCAACAGAGTTTACAATTCTCCTGAAACGCTTGCTACCGTCAACGCACTGGCCGACCGAAAAGTAAATTTTATAGCTCTACACAATTATAAGCTCGCAGGCAACAATAGTCAGCAGGAAAAACATGAAGGTGCTTCAAAGTGAAATAAGCTAACTCTATCAGCTTCTGATGTATTTTACTTGATTTAGTCCTTAACAAACTTCGTGACAAGTGATGATTGAAAACTTTTGTTTGGCACTATCCACTTTGTGAATACAAAAATGCCAATGATTGCGCAGGCGATACCAGCAAGTACATCCAATACATAATGATGACTGCTGTACACAGCCGCAAACCAGATACCCGCAGCGACCACAGCAAAAAAAATATTAATTAGTCCGAGCCGATTCTTCATGCCGTAGTAAAGAACGATTAAATTATACGCAGAATGCAACGAGGGCATAGCGGCAAAGACGTTAGAGCTTTTAGCATATAAAGCATTAAAAATGCCAGCTTGAAAAAAATCGTCAAATCGATGCAAACCTGCAGTGTTGCCCGGAGTATGCGCATTAAAAGTAAATCCATACATCTGAACATACCAGGGCGGTGCTGCTGGATAAATATAATATCCAACAAACCCTATCAAATTAACCAGCAGAAAGGTTAAAGCAAAATATAAAAACTGTTCGCGCTTTCGGGCGAAAAAAAGGTAAGCTGCAAACACTAATGGAACGGGAACCCAGCACAAATAAAAAATTCCGCATAAAATATCAAGCGAAGTATAACTGTTCTGCCTCCAGAACTCATTTGGAGTAAGTAATTGACCATTAAAGCGAAAACCAAAAAGACTTTTTTCGGCATTATAAAGGCTTTCAATATGAACTGTATTATAACGGTAATTTGGAAAAGCTTTCATGTAGTCGAAGACTATCCAAAAGATAATAAATATTGAAAAGCCAGTAATAAATTTCCTTGTACCAAATGAAAGGTAGTATAGTAAATTAAAGATTACCACAAGCACTAGCTGCTCTGGTTTATATCCAATTAAGATTTTAGAAAGCACGAGATAAAATACCGATAGTAAGGTTGTAAGAAGGATATCTTTTTTAAAAAATAGCCCTGAACGAAATACCGATGCTTTAACCCTCTGATCCATTACTTCTTCTTTGGGAAATCCGAGTACAAAATTTTATCCCATAATACAGAACTTACCCCATACCCTTTAGTAGGGTCGTCGTAATGGTGAAGCATATGATGCTGTTTAATTTTCTTCCAGAAAGAGCTTTTAAAATTCAAATGATGAATAGCATAATGGGTCATATCATATGCAAGATAGCCAAGTAAAAAACCAGGAAAGAATGCATAAAGGTTGGTTTTGTAGAGAAACAAAGAAAATAAAAAGTAGAAAAGAGCAGCCAAAGGAATACTTACTGATGGAACCATGACCAACCGTTTAGAATCTCTTGGATAATCGTGATGAACACCATGGAAAATGAAATGCAGCCTTAATCCCCATTCTGACTTAGGAACAAAATGAAACAGGTATCGGTGCAAAACATATTCAGTTGCAGTCCAAACGAAAAGACCTAAAACAAAATACCCGATAAATGCAGTAGAGGAAATATTATTGATTATTGCTTTGTAAGAAGAATAAGCAATGACAGGTATAAAAATAAATAAAGGAACCGAAAAATGAATTTTAGATAACCCTTCCAAAAAATCATTATTAAACATTCTCACAGACTCTCTTGAGTTGGAGACATAATTCTTCTTCATATACAACGATTGATAACTATATTTTTCTTCTTTCTATGACTTCTATACCACTGGCAGGATCTATACCTTTAATCTCCACATATTCAACATTGGGAGACCAAAAAGACCCACCGTTTATTTTTACAAAGATACGATTGATGATAGCTTGTTTTTGATTAATTGTTCCATAAACATTGAACTTGTTATTTGCGCCTTTCATTAGCAACATCGGAAATTTTTTGTACGATACAAAGTTGAGTTCGTATTTATCTTTAGAAATTAACGTGCTTTTAATTCCGTATGCAAATTTCTTTTGTATGAAATTCAGTTCCTCTTTTTGACCCTTGTCGGTATATCTTATCCAATACACATGAACCGGCTCATCTGCGTCCAGCACATTGTCATTGTAATTCAACTCGCAGATAATAGTGTTGGTATTAGCCGTTCTTTGCAGATAGAACAACTGGTTGGCATTTGGAGCAGGAACAGGAAATTTGTCCTGCGCATCAACAGCAATTGCAGAAATCCAACCAAAAACAAATAAGAGAAGAGGTAGTTTATTATTAATTGCCCTGTTCATTTTTAATTTTATCTTTTAAATCCAATGCTTTTTTTGCAGCATACAATCTTTTAAAGGCTGTAATGTTTGTAAGAACAGCCATTACAGTTATTGGCAAAGTAAACACAGTCATTGTTTCAAAAATGTGAAAGGGCACTCCCGTAACAAAAAGTTTATAATTTCCACCAATAAAATGGGCAGTTATACCACATGCTATTGCCGAAACACCAATTAATACAACTCTTTCAGGCCTTTGCATTAGTCCACCTTTATTTTGAATACCTAAACCCTCGCTCCTGGCCCTTGTATAACTGACCATCATAGAACCTATAAGCGCGATAAACGCAAATAAGGAACTGATAAAATAATGATGTGCAACAAGATAATAGCAAATGCCAAGAAACATAATTAATTCGCTGTATCTGTCTAAAACAGAGTCGAACAAAGCTCCAAAAGTTGAGCTCATATTTCCTAATCGCGCTACCTGGCCATCCAACATATCAAACAAACCGGCGAACAGCACTAAACCACCTGCCCAGCCAACGTATCGCAAATCGGCACGTCCGCCTTCTTCTGCACCGGCTATAAAAATAATGGCGACACCTATATTTAGCAGCAGGCCAACAGTGGTTACAGCATTTGGTGTAAGGCCTAGCTTTATTAAACGCCTTACCAAAGGATCAATAATTGTATAAATCGTCCTCTGTAACCTATCTCTCAACTGTTGTTTTGCCATATTTTTTTAAAAATCAAATTTTACCCGTGTTCTAATTCCCCATTCTGCCACATCAGCATGATTTAAATAGGTAAGCCGTTTGACAACATCAACCCTAAGAAGCTTAAAAATATTTGAAACACCGGCACTAACTTCCATATAAGGTGTCTTATTTAAAGTATAGGTTGTTGGCAAACCAGTATTGTCAACCGGAAATTTAATTGTCGATAAATTTATGTTTGGATTGTTTTCGTCACGCACTCCTCCATACAAAATTTTAGCCGAAACGACTTCCCGCCACTTCAGTTTCTTAAGCAAAGGTATTTTATTAAAGAAAAAACCATTAAAATGTTGATCTACATATAAAGCGGAGTAATGGTCACTTACGAACTCCAGAAAGTTCATTAAGTTATAAGATTCGAGTTGGTAGGAGTACGTTTGATTAGCACGATGAATTGTCATTAGAGGATAAGGTATTTTTCCAAAAATGTTGCCTCCTTCAACCTTTACATCTGCATAGCCTAACTGCGATAACATTAGTCTTTTGTCAATAGAAAGATTGATATTGCGATAATTGTACTCGCCGCCAAAAATCCCCTTTATACCCGCAATATACCTTAACCTGATAACAGGATATTTATTTATGATTGGTATTCTAAACCTTTTGCCCTGGTAAAACTGCCTGTGCGGAGACCATGTTAATTCAGCAGATAGTTCGCTTGTTGTTAAATGCGGCACACTGACAAGACCTATTCCATCTGGTTTAAAATACGATATGATGCCAGCAGGAGTCTGTTTCCATTTTTTGAAGCCAAAGCTGTAAGCAAAATCTTTTCCAAACTCCCTTACATATTCTGCTTTAAAAATGTCGTTGTAAAGCCATCGGTCATTATTCCCCCTTTTAAACGATAACAAAAAGTTATCCTCTACAACAAACTGTAGCTCCTGCCCTGGTATTTTGGTGTCGTGCTGATAACCAATTTTAAGGTAATTAAGCGGATAGGCGTAAATAGACGAATGATTAAATGAATAAGCAGCGGCGGCGTAATATCTCCACTTCTGATCTTTAAAACCATAAGCAACATAATTCTCTAAATAAATATTAGGATTGAATTGGGGCGTTGTTCTGCCTCCCACCCTCATTCTAAACCCTTCAACAGGATTAAAACTGTAAAAAGAATTAATAGGCCCAACCTCGTAAGTACCGAAATTTTTATATGCGGCAAATAGCAGGGTTGCTATATCCATAAAGGTTTTAAACGACTTTAAACGGGTTAAGCTATCGATATTGTTGTAAACCTTTGACTCCGCTTCAGATAACGGCGGTGATCGATGTTTCAACCAAAAGGCTTCATTAGCATTAGTCTTTCCATCAAGCCGTACGACTGCTTCTCCTTTGTATACGGTGTCAGCGGCAGGTTGATTAATCGTAAAGTTTTTGAATGAAACAGTGCGTTCTCCTACAACCCCCGTTTTTGCACCCTCACTTAAAGCAAATTCAACAATTGTATTACTCATTACAACGTGGTATCGACCGTCTGATCCTTTCTCGAAGTTCTGGTTTACATGCAACTCGCGTACAAAATTCAAATTCGCATGCTTACTGATACTCATAATCAGTTTCTGTACCGAATAGTTGCCATCGAGGGTAACAAACAGTGTTCCTTTGAATAACAGATCGTTCAAATTTCTTGGCGAAAAATTTAGCTGAACGAGTTTTGTACCTTCAACTTCTATTGTATCAGCAATATAAAATCTATAAAAAGTAGGAGCCATATCGGCTATGGGACTAAGAAATTGATTGGAAAGCAGCGAGATGTTATTTTGATAAACGTCCACGTCTTCGTACATCCGGGTTAGGTATGAGTTTATACCAGGAACATCTAAATACTCGCCAAAATTCACCTTTTTCTCTGCGAGAATATACGTCTTATTATTTTCGGGATTTTTTCGGTAATACTTTTGCGACGACACTTCGTCGATGTAAACAGGCAGCATGGCGCGGCCCATTATCTTCGTAGTATCGCTATTTTGAAATACAAATTGAAAGTTTTTTAAAAAATTATTATTCAGAAGTTTTTCCGGTGTTTTGGTTAAAAGCACCTCTAGCTTTTCATATTGATCGTAAGAAACATAATCGTAAGCTGAAGTTCTGTTTTTATCCTTATTGTCAATCACCTGCCTGATTAATTCAACAGCGGGATTATTCTTATTTGAATATTTTCCCCTTTTATTTGTCTTAACGACCACGTTACTCTTTGCATCTAATACGTCGAGCGTGACATCAACCGTCTGCTCGTGGTTTGGAATAATTGTCTTTGTGACTGTTTTATAACCCACATACGAGAAGGAAAGCAACGTTACTTTAGAATTGTTTGTGGCGAGCGTATAGCTGCCGTCTAATGCGCTGGTTACCCCTCGTCCTCCTTTAAAATAAACGCTCACCGATTGCAGCGGTTGCTGCGTGGATGCATCTTTTATGATGCCTTTTACGATAGTTTGAGAAAACGAGTTAGCAACCCATGAAATAAACAACAGAACCAACCCAAACCTGTTCGCTATCTTTTCCATTGTTGTATCAGTTATTTCTAAATACATATTTTTTCTGCAACGTGTAATTGTAACAGAATCCTACTAGCAGGGATACAAAAAGTTTTGCGAAGACATAATGCACTTTTAGCATTTTTGTAAGCAAGTACATTCCAGCCACGTTTAAAAAAAGGTTCCCCGTCCATACAATTCCATACCTTATTGCTTGTTCACGCACTTTTCTCTTCCGCGATTCAAAAACCCATGTCCTTCCAATTAAAAAATTAAGCACTCCGCCGCAAACAGTTCCTGTAGTACTGGCGAGTGCAACATCTATGCGAAAAAGACTGACTAAAAAAATTGTAACGAGATAATCAAAAAAGGAAGCAATCGAAGACGAGATATTAGCTTTTAAAAAAGTAAGCATTTTCTATAATAACAATACGACTTCTGTTAAAAGCTTTTAATAAATTAACTATTGTTTTTACTTCAGGCAATATTTGCTTATAGCGCACCCCAGATTGAATCATCTGTTTAGCAATCGTTATAATTCCGGCTTGGCAAATTTCATTTCATCCTGCAATTGCTACGCTCCCGGTTTTTATTAGTAGTATTTATTAATTACATAAAGTATAGCAATCGATAATTGTAAAATTTAGAAAAAAAGTAGGATCTCAAAAAAAAAATAAATTGATTTGCAGTAACAACACTAAGATGTGCTATCGCTTGATATTAATAAAACATTGATTGATCAATTAACGTTGGAGAACACATTACGGTTTTTCATAAAACTATTGAAACTGCCATTTTGTTTTGATCAATTAGAAATTACAACTCCGGGATTTTGCTATCTTCTAACTAATTCTACAGCTAATAAAAAATCAGTATAGCTTGACATCTACTATTACTTTCAATACTAAATGAGCGTATAGTCCTGCTAACACATCATCTGCCATCACGCCCCATCCTTTTGGCAGCAACTCCATTTTTTTAATAAAAAACGGTTTCACTATGTCAAAAAACCGGAATAGTGCCAATCCTGTTAGTACATAACCTAAAGTTAACGGAACAAACATCAAGGTAATTAGCATTCCTGCCACTTCATCTATTACCACTTTACTACTGTCTTTACCCCAGATTTTATCTACTACATTACCCGACCATACGCCTGCGGCACAAACGATAAAAGTTATTAATAATTGATAATTTCGACTCAACATTGCGCCAGGAAGTAAAATCCAGATAACACAACATGCTGCTGCAGCAATGGTTCCTCCGCCTCTTCCTATGTATCCAATTCCAAAAAAAGTTGCTATTAGCTTGTGGAGCTTTATCATAACCTCAGGGAAAAAAATTCTTAGCAGCGTACGCTGAAAAAAATTAGTCATTTGAAACGTTCAAGAAAAGCAACTAGAGCCATTGATTTTGTTTATACCATTCCAGGGCTTCTTTTAGCCCGTGTTGCAAATTGTACAAAGGCTTAAAATCCAGATCACTTCTTGCTTTGTCTATATTGCAGCACCAATTTGCTGCTGTTAATTCGTTTAATTTTTCAACGTTTAGCGCAGGAGTCTTATCTAAAAAAGAACATGTTTTTTCAAGTATTACTGCAAGACCTCTTACAACCTGCAAGGGCAAATGGACTTTTAACGTCCTTTTATTTAAAACCTCTTTTGTAATATTAGCCATCTCGTAGCGGTCATAGCAATTGCCATCAGTTATGTTATAACTACCGTTTGCTTCGGAAGATGTAAACAATGAATTAATGGCTACTGAGGCTAAATCTTTTACATACACGAAACTAAGTTGCTGGGAAATGCTGCCAATATACGGCTCAAAACCTTTGTTAAAGGTTTTAAGGATAATGAAAATGTCCTTATCACGAGAGCCATAGACTGCTGTTGGCCGCAATATGATTACAGGAAGTGCAGTGTGTTTTAGTTGTTCTTCAGCAAGTAATTTGCTCCGACCATAAGAGGTTACAGGTGCTGGACGGGTTGCCTCAGTAATTAGGTCTCTAGTGTTTTCAAGGGGGCCTATAGCTGCAAGGCTGCTTATAAAAATGAATTTTTGCAAAGAGCTTAAAGCGTTTGTGGCAGCGGTCGCCAGGTTTGATGTGTACGTAGCGTTTACCCTATTGTATTCTTCCTGGTTCTTTGCTTTGGTAGTACCTGCAGCATGAATAATAAAATTGTACTGCTTTTTCTTCAGTTCGTTTTCGAGGCTTTCTATGGAAGTAAAATCAAGATATGTGTAATTGATTTTATAGGGAGCCAGATGTTTTATATCGCTGCTTTTGCGTACTGCCGCGAAAACCTCTAATCCTTTTGCAATTGCCGCTTCAATCAAGTGAAAACCGACAAAACCACTAGCTCCGGTGATAAGTACCTTTTGCATCTACAGTGATTTTTCGTAAATACGGTACTTTTTGTAAACCTTACCGTTTATGTTTTGCAGCGCCTTATTCATCAATTCGTTCGTTTCAAGTATCCACGATCCTTCTCCCCCCTTTATTTTTTTCTCCGCTGCTTTTTTTATTATTTGTGCATAAAAGCAAGCTTCAATTCCCATCTTTCTGTAATTCTCAATTACGCCAAGTGTTATGATTCGTACATAATCAACTTTTTTGAGGCCTAAAAGCAGTTTAAATATTCCTGTCGGAAATAATCTCCCTTTCTTAATTTTTATTTGAATTTGATTGACGTCAGGTACTGCCAACGCAAAACCTACCATGTTGCCATTATGCTCTGCAACAAGACAAAAGTCAGGATCAAGGATCATCTTCAGATCTTTTGCTAGATAGTTAAATTCATTTTCGGTAGCAGGAACAAAACCGAGGTTTCTGTCCCAAGCAGAATTGTAGATTTCTCTTACTTTGGCTACTTCATTCTTAAAGTCTTTTACGTTAATCTTGCGGATTGTAATTCCTTTGGAATCAAGCCTTTTCATTAATGCTTCCTGCAGTTTTACCGCCCTGTCGCTTACAGTATCGGTCCTAATATCGTATGCGAACAAATCGACTTGTTTGTGCAAACCGTTTTGCTCATACAGCTTTAAATAGTACGGCTGATTGTAAGTCATCATAGCTACCGGAGGTTTGTCAAAGCCATCAATTAATACACCTACAGTTTCATTTGTCGATGGATTAACCGGACCTATCATATTAGATACACCTTTAGCTCTTAGCCATTTTTCAGCCTCATCAAACAATGCCCTGGCAACTACCTGGTCATTAATGCTATCGAAGAAGCCAAAAAAACCATCGTTGGTTTTGTTAAAAGCATTGTGATTGTTATTAAGAATTGCAGCTATCCTTCCTTTTACTTTGTTGTTATCGTCTGTAGCAAGGAAACATTGTAAAGAAGAATGTTCGTGAAAAGGGTGTTTACCTGGTGTTAATATGTCTCTTTGTGCTATAAAAAGTTCAGGAACATAATTCGGATCATTGGAATACAAGTCATGAGGAAAATCAATAAAAGTTGCAAGTTGCTTTTTAGTTGCTACGGGGCTAACAGTTATCATAGTTCGAACTTTTGCTTCATTCTTGGAATTTCTAAATGTGATGCAACTTTTGTTAGCTTTTCCACAGCCTCTTCTATCTGGGCAAATGTATGCGTTGCCATTAATGAAAAGCGGATAAGTGATGCATCAGATGGAACAGCGGGCGATACAACCGGATTAACAAATATTCCATCTTCCTGCAGCATTTTAGTAAGCATAAACGTTTTATGATTATCTCTTACATATACAGGAATAATGGGGCTTTCTGTTGGTCCAAGCTCAAAACCTTCTTCTAACAATAATTGTTTTGCATAACGCGTATTAGACCAAAGCTGGTCGATCCTTTCAGGTTCTGATTGAATAATTTCAAGGGCGGCTAACACACTTGCCACCGATGCAGGAGTCATACTTGCACTGAATATTAGGGAACGTGCCTTATGCTTCAAGTAATCAATAATAACTTCATCACCGGCAACAAACCCTCCCAAAGAAGCAAGAGACTTACTAAAAGTTCCGCCAATAAGGTCTACTTTATCAGTAACGCCAAAGTGAGATGCCGTACCAGATCCAGCCTCTCCAATAACACCCAGACTATGGGCATCGTCGACCATGATGTTAGCCCCATATTTATCTGCGATATCAACTATTTCCGGTAGTTTCACAAAGTCCCCTTCCATGCTGAAGATGCCGTCAACTACAATCAATTTTATGGCGTCTGCAGGAAGAGCGGCAAGCTTTTGCTCCAGATCGCGCATATCATTGTGG
>JALYZZ010000593.1 GCA_030948675.1 Bacteroidota bacterium
TAAGCAGCAATGATATCAGGAGTTGGTGCATTATTACCTTCGCCGGAAAGTGCTTGCGGATTTGCAACACCGGTAATAGGCAGCAACTCTGCCGCTGTCATTGGGCGGGGAAGGAAGTTGTAAATTAAGGTTCCGTTGTACCCCGCAGATCCTTCCATAAATTGAACTTCGAAAACAGACTCGGCGTTGTTCTTATTGCTATTAGTGCCCGAAAATGCATCCGCATAATTAGTCATTAGTGAATATTCATTACTTGCGATGACTTCCTTTGAAATTGCTTCGGCATCAGCCCATCTTTTTTGAACTAAATATAGATTAGCTAATAAAGTTTTTGCTGCTCCTGCTGTAGCTCTCCCGGCTTCCTGTTTTGATTTAACAAATAACCCCTGGACTGCAGCTTTTGCGTCACCTTCAATTTGCTTATACAAATCTTCAACTGATGCCAATGGGGCTGCTGCCTCCTGCCGGTTGGTAACCGGTGTTAAATGCAGCGGAACTTTACCAAAATATTGTACCAGTTTAAAGTAAGCAAATGCCCGGAGAAATTGCGCCTGGCCTTTTAAATTTGCTTTGGAGGTAGCATTAAACTCAACCTTGTCAATTGCCGACAGCACCTGGTTTGCACGTGCTATAATTTGATATAATAAGCGATACTCGTTCAATACATGGGTATTGGTAGTGAGGCCATTGGAAGTAGGCAAACTAAAATCAGCAATGTTTTCCTGCTGTTCTGTAGCTCCAAAAAGGATGTTACGAAAGTAATAGGTGTTATCAGAATGCATTTCGCCTAACAGCCAGTCACGATCATTAAAAATTGGCCTGAGAGGTACATAAGCGGCATTAACTGCTTGTTTAAAATCCGCTTCCTGGGTAAAGAAGGTAGCTGAACTTAGAGATGTTTGAGGTACCACTTCAAGGTTTTTAGAACAACCCGCTAACCCCAAACCTATTAGACACGTTACTATAACTCTTGTTTTCATTGTAGTGTAATAAGATTTTAAAAAATAATGAGTCTCTTTAGAAATTAAGGTTAACACCTAAAGTGTATGTGCGTGGAACGGGGTAACTGGAAAAGTCAACACCCTGGCTTAAGTTTCCGCCGTCACCGTCGCCATTTGCCTGTGAACTTACCTCAGGATTCGGACCTCCCCAGTATTTTGTAAAAGTATATACCTGCTGAATGGAGGCATACACCCTCGCAGATTTAAATACCTTGTTCTTTGCGCCGATATTATAACCAAGAGTTACGTTTTTAATTGTAAAATACGAAGCATCTGCTACAAAACGACTGTTGATCCAGTCTCTTTCTATACCGGTTACATTGCCACCGCCAACGGTTGTTCCAAAAAATCCCTTGCCGGGGTTAGAAGGAGATCTAAAACGGTATTTCACTTCTTCCAACAAATTGAAAACACCGTCGAGGTTTGCGGTGCTGTATATATGGCGAACAAACAGTTGATTGCCATAGGAGCCTGATCCGACAACACTAAAGTCAAACTTGCCGTACGATAGTGTATTAACGAGGCCATAAGTAAATTTAGGAAATGGAGTGCCTATAATGGTTCTGTCGTCAAAGTTACCGCCATAAGTAATGACACCATCACCGTTTACGTCCTTCAATTTTATACTACCAACTGTCGAACGCCCTGGAATTTTTGGACTTTTATCAAGATCTGCCTGATTCTGGTACATTCCTTCTGATACCATCCCATAAAATTGTCCGAAGGGCTGCCCTACCTGAGTAATGTGAAAAGTTCCGTATACCCTGTCTATACCTTCAGCCAGAGCTAATACCCTGTTACGATTGAAAGAAATATTTGCATTGGTGGTCCATCTCAATTTCCCTTCCGTATTCCTTGACGTTACAGCAAACTCATGACCCCAAAATTTAATTTCACCTATGTTATCGTTAAAATTGCCAAAGCCGGCCTCCTGTGGAATTTGTACACTATAAAGTAAGTTGGTGGTGTTCTTGGTGTAGAAATCGTAAGTAAATTGAATTCTGTCGTGAAATAATCCCAGATCTATACCAAGATCTAATTGCCTGGTAGTTTCCCAACCTAATCGTGGATTAGCCAATTGGGTAACGACAGCGCCAGTCGCTACATTATTTCCAAAAACCGCATTTACAGTATTATTTACAAGTGCATATTGTGTGTAATTTCCGATATTATTGTTTCCAATAACACCGTAACTGGCTCTCAATTTTGCAAACGATATTTTTTTGGAGTTTCTTAAAAAGTTTTCGTCAGACATTACCCATCCTAAAGAAGCAGAAGGAAAAGTTCCCCAACGATTTGCCGATCCAAAACGAGAAGATCCATCAGTACGTATTGAAGCAGTAGCAAGGTATTTTCCTTTGAAGTTATAAGTCAACCTCGAAAGGAAAGAGTTTAAAGCCCACTCGTTTATCTGGTTCGTTGTTCCGCCCCGATTAATATTCAAAGCTCCCTGGATAGTTGGAAGTCTGTCATCAGAATATGTATCGGCCTGAATCCGGGTAACATTCTGGTTGAATTTCTGCTGCGTAAAACCACCCAATAACTCAAAATTGTGCTCTCCGAAACTGTGCATATAAGTGGCAAGATTCTCATTAAGCCAACTTATGTTTTCTGTGTTTTGCCTGATAGAAACTGCTGTAGTTGGTATCGGAACATTGATAAAATTGGTGGCTGTCGAAGGATTGAAAAAGAAGAACCTGGAATTCAGGTACTCTACATTCATTGTAGATTTCAGAGTTAATCCTTTGAAGGGCTGATATTGTAAATAGACATTGGATATAATGTTGACATTTTTTGTTTCGTTTACCAATTCCTGTGCTGCTCTTACCCAGTTGGGGTAAGCGAAAATGTTACCGGTGCTTCCGGGAAACTGGTTGAACTTGGTAAGCTGCCCCGTTGAATCATATATCGGCATTACCGGCCATGTATGTAATGCATTAAAAAGAATACCAGTACCCCTGTCGCCATCTGTTTTTGGCGTATTGTCAAAAACATATTGAGGAGCTAAATTGAAACCAATTTTTACCTTATCAGAGATTGAATAGTCAGAGTTCATACGAAGCGAGTATCTTTTGTACCTCGTATTTAATACAACTCCTTGCTGGTCAAACACCCCTGCGACTAATGCTGTATTAAGTTTTTCCGTACCGGAGGTTAGAGAGAGCGTGTAGCTTTGTAGCGGCGCTGTTCTTATCAACGCCCCATACCAGTCATTATTTTTACCCTCGTACTGCGAAGGGTTTTTAAACTCCGCGGGAACCGGGTCGGCTACGGGGTTAGCTGAAGCGGCATTTGCATCTTCATAATATTCCTTTTTGAATTGGGCAAATTCAACTGCATTCATCATTTTTACTCTTCCACGCATTGGCACTTGTTGTATACCTGCATAGGCGTCCAAACTCATGTTTGTTTGACCTTTTCTTCCTTTTTTAGTGGTGATTAAAACCACCCCGTTAGCTGCCCTCGATCCGTATAAAGATGTTGAAGCTGCGTCTTTTAATATCGAAATACTTTCGATTTCGTCAGGGTTGATTGCTCCAATATTACCGGTAAGCGGAAAACCATCCACTACATACAAAGGATCGCTACCTGCAGAAACAGACAACTGTCCGCGAATTCTAATATTTATACCTTGACCCGGCTTTCCAGTTGTTTGGTTAATCTGAACTCCAGCCAAACGGCCCTGTAGTTTTTGACCTATCTGCGAAACCGGCAAATCTTTCAGCTCTTTCTCATTGATAGTTTGAACTGCCCCGGTTACTACTTTTTTTGACTGGCTGCCATATCCAACTACAACCACGTTTTCCAGTGACCGTACGTCAGGAGTCAGCGAAACGTCGATGCCCGAAGTTCGTCCTGTAAGCGGCACTTCCCGGGCTACAAAACCAACACTTGAAAATACAAGTGTGCCTTTGCTACCGGGTACGTTAATTGAAAAACTACCGTTTGCGTCGGTACCTGTACCGTTTCCGGTGCCTTTAAGTACAATGGATACGCCGGATAAACCAGCACCCTTATCGTCGGTGACCCTGCCTTTTAGATTTACCTGTGCCCAGCCTCCTGCTACGGATAGTAACAAAAGAAGAAGCAGGCACAAATGCTTCGTCTTTGTTTGGATAAACTTTTTCATAATTTGCAAGCAATGGTTTTTTAAGAAAGATTAATCGTTATTGTTTCAGGCGTTTTGTGTAAATTTTTCTTATTCAATATATTTTACTGCTAGTTTGGCGATAAACATATACTGCACTATTTATTATTTTCTAAAAACCTCCTTATTTCTGTCTCCACTGTCAAGACCTGGAGTTGAATTTGATACTTCCTCGTTTCACCCGGTTCTAAAAAGATCAGTTCTTTACGTTCCCTTGCCATTGCCTGCCCGATAAGGGGATTTGTTGCCGGTTCCAACCCTGTCACATATTCGCCGCGGCCCCAGTGTTGCCAGTTGATCATCCATGGAAGTTGTGCTTTTTGAAACTGTAATGAAAGGGCAAGACCAAGCTCGCTGTTATAAAGGCCGCAGGTACAGCACCCTTCGGTATCAGCATCCATGTCAACCATTGCAACCTCTTCACCTGTTCCTTTGTGATCTGCTAAAGGAGCAGGACATTTACGAAAATTATTGCCTTCTTTAAATATCTTACCGGTAGCCCCTTCCCGTGTTTGCCACTGACCATTCCATATAAGGTCGGTTCCTTCATCCACCAGGGGCCAGCCGAAATTGAAATGATAGAGCATCATGTGAGGAGCGAGCCCATTTCCCCGGTTTATTACTTCATCATTAATTTGAATCGTTGCTTCTCCAAGTGTTGCAGATATAGTTCTTTTCAATTCCAAGTTTGGCCCAAGTACCTGGGTTTCCTTCATCCTGCCTGTAATAGACATTTGCATTCGTCCTGAAAAGGGATCTGGTTGAATTATCGATTCTACATCTGCAGCCAAATTGCTGATTTGCCCGTGGAGGCCGCGATCTCCATATTTATCCGACTCCGGACCACCTACATGACTTAGTCCACAAGTTGTCAGCAATCCGCCTCCAAATGTTTTAAGCCAATCTAATCCCCCGTTTGAAAACGGCTCCCGTGCTGTTATGCCGCCATGACTCAGCCACGCAATACTGTGCTGATTGTAGAATGTATCTGCAATATCCATTGCCCGGTCAAGTACAACCTTAAACCGCAGACCTGTTCCTGTATTTATCCATGCTATCCGTGTTCCCCTACCTGGTCCGTTATCAATCATAGATGTTTCTATGCCTCCGAATTGTGCAGCATTAGATATTTTATCAGTCCATCTTTGATCTTTCAAACCTCTTTCTCCTTTTTTATTATTAAAGGGTTAGATAAAAAGTCAAACATTTCAAAAAAGCCACATGAATCGGCGTTGATGCCACAGATAGACCGTTTTCAAATAAAAGCTGCGGCAGTACACGTCGCAAGCCAGATGATTTCTACCTGAAAAACCAAATTAACAAGACGTATATGTAATACTTTTTTTCGAAGATTTTTGGTGACGGGCAGAATTCCTGTTTACAACATCATTGTGTCACTCACTTTTACCGCAGTTACCATATTCAGCCTTAATAATTTTTTGGTAAGTCAAACTTTATTTTGCTGCCGCTGTTGCAGCTTTAAATGCTTTTGGCTTATATACATCGTGATTCTTGTTTGCTCCTGATGTCAGGTAAGCAAGCAAATCTTTAAGTTCTTCCTTATTTAACCTGTTAATGGTACCAGGAAACATAATAGATACGTTGGAAAGATTAGTGCTTACAACATCTTTTTTCTGAATCACCTGCAAAGTCTGAGGCGAAAACGGATTCATTGAAATATAATACTTTCCATTTTCTTCGTTTTTTAACCGCCCTGTAATTGTAGAACCGTCTTTCATGTGGAAATCGGTAGCCGCATACTGATCAGAAATAACTTTACTTGGCAGGATGATAGACTCCAAAATATCCCTGTTCGAAAAGCGGGTTCCCAACTGGGTTAGGTCAGGCCCTACTGCTCCACCACCTTCACCCCTCATACTATGACAGTTGCTGCATAAAGAGGCCGTAAACAGCATTTTTCCCTGTTCAAAGTTTCTGTCAGTAGAGTCATTATTTACAACTGCAAGTGCATCTTCCATTTTCCAATCCTTGCCTGGACCTTTAGGGTTGCCGACAACAGCTACCCTTCTTCCATTTGTAATCAACAGATCGTTTCCTGAGATAGCAGTAAAGTGTTCTACTTTTTCTTTAGGCGCATTGGCAAGTGCCATTTTCCTGGCTCTGTCAATAAAACCTATATAGCTATTACCTCCTTTATAAGTAAACGCAGTCTTATACCACTGAAAATATTTTTCACGCAGTGCAGGGGTCCATCCCGTTTTAGCTTCGCTTAAAACAGTTGCATAATAAATTTTTTGTGCGGGCGGCGTTTTTGCCAACATACCGGCGATGTCAAGGCCGTATTGAGGATTACGACCAACAAGGTCTGCTGAACTTGTGAAAGTCTTTTGTCCGTTATCATCGTCTTTTGCAACGTCCATTAAAGCCATCGTTTTTGCTACAGCTCCCGGCGCTTCAACGTTTACTAAAACTTTACTTAGTATACGGTTTAGCTCATTAGTTTTAGCAGGAAAATTAGGATTCAGGTAAGAAATCATTTTAGCATAGGCTGCACCGGTAGGTTTTCCCATTCTCAAAACTGTCAGTTCAAAAGCTCTTACCATGTCTATGCGTTGTGACTCACTTAACTGGCTGAAATTTACAGATGCTAATGCGTTTATCATTCTAGGTTCAAGGTCTGCACTACCGCTTCGGGCAAGCGCAATTATTGCCTGGATAACAGTCTGAGGATCCTTCTCAGACACCGCCTTTTCCTGCCATTCGCTTACAGGCTGGTGCTCTACAGCTATACGGGCAGCATAACGAATAAAACGGTCATTGTTTTTTAAATAAGGCCAGGCAGTAGCGACAGCTTTGGGATCAGGATCACCATGAAACTTTTCCAGTTGCTTTCTGATGTCTTGTGCCTGTACATTAGTCTGAGGGAGATTTGAAGCCAACGGTGCATTTGAAGAAGTATTGTCACCATAATAAATACGGTAAAGATCAGAGTCAAGTTTACGTCCGCCGGTAAGGAAATAAAGTGCGCCGTCAGGCCCAATGATTCCATCGGTCAAAGGTAAAGGCGAGCCGGAAGCAAAAACTTCGGCGTCGGCGGTATAAGTAGAACCTTGAGGACGAATTTTTATAGCATAAATAATTCCGAAGCTCCAGTCAAAGGCTAAAAGCGAACGACGATATTTTTCAGGAAAACGCGCATTCTTACCACTAATTAAATTAGTTGGCGATCCCTGGCCAATGTTTAAGACAGGTGGTAAATTATCAGGATAAGAAGGTGACCACTTACTGTTACCTGTCCGCCATCCATATTCGCTTCCACTTGTTACATGACAGATCCGGGTAGGACGATACCAGGGCATGCCGAAATCCCACTCCATGTCAGCATCGTAAGCAAACAACTCGTTGTCTTCATTAAAAGCCATGTCGAAAGCGTTTCTGTAACCTGCACTAATCAACTCCCAACGTTTACCCTCGGGGTCTATGTTGGCAATCCACCCCCCGGGTGCGTACCTGTCATTTGCATGGCCGTTAGGGTCTTTGATTAATGGAAACAAATTGTCTTCCTTCCATGTTTTAGGTAAACGATAAGCATTCATGTC
>JALYZZ010000601.1 GCA_030948675.1 Bacteroidota bacterium
GGGTAGGCTAGCTGTATACGAAATAGTACAGACATAAGGCCTCCTAAAACTGCCCAACTCATACCAGTGATAAGAAACTGTTTGGCAATCATCTTATGGTCCTGGCTAAAAATATATTTAGTTATAAAAGTCTCATGATGGTGATGACCGCCATGATCGTGGCCATGTTCCTCGTGTGTTCCGACCTGAGACCTCTCCGCTTGCAAAATCTGTTCATTACTCATACCATTATTTTTTTGCTAAACCCTTTTAGATACGATAATATTCGCTTATTTATTTCTATTAACATTTATAACACCAACAGATGCAGTTGTAATCTTGGCGGCACTATCAGGAGAAGATGAAGGGGCTCCACCCGGTGCAGGAGGAGTTGCCGAAGGATCTTTCTCAGGAAAAGCTCCATAGTAATAAGGTTTCTGTTTTGCCATCCAGGCGTAATATTCGTCCTCTTCTACTACCTGAATTATACCTTTCATAGAGTAGTGGCCAGCACCGCAAACTTGGTCACATGCAATCTCATACTGAAAATTAGAGTTACCGGTCTTTTCTTTCATTTCAGCAGTGGTGTATTTTGGAGTAAACCACATCGTAGTAGGTATTCCGGGAACAGCGTCCATTTTGAGGCGAAAATGCGGAAGACCAACATCATGAATGACATCGCGAGAACCAATGATTAACTTTACTGGCCGATTTTTGATAATATACATCGTGTTATCATTTACAATATCATCAAAAGCAGCCGGATCAGCTTTCTGGTTCAACTCTTTATTATCCGCCCAAACCAAACCCAGGTTATTGTTTGATGGATCAATGTTTCTAAAATACCTCTTACCGAATTGATTGTCTTTACCCGGATACCTGAAAATCCATCCAAATTGTTTTCCAGTAACTTCTACAATCAATGCATCTTTAGGAGCATCACCGGTAAAAATGAACCAGTTCCTTAATCCAATAACTACCAGGACAGACAAAACAATTGCCGGAACGACTGTCCACACAACCTCCATAGTGTTGTTGTGCGGAAAGAAGAACACCTTCCGTTTATCGTTCTCCTGATATTTATAAGCAAACCAGAATAAAAGTATTTGAGTGATAATAAACACAACGCCTGTTACTGCAAGTGTAATATGTAACATTTCATCTACTTTTTCTCCTTCTTTTGAGGCACTTTCATGTAAAATTCGCCCTCCAAGAATTTCATGGCAATAATAAACTCCAATCAATCCAAGCAAAAGGAAAATTATCATCAGAAAACCATTGATTTTATTATTTTGCTTTCTTGACTTCTCTTCTCCCTTAAGTACCGCTACATATTCACTTGCTTTCGCTATCTGAAAGACAACTACGAACAATAAAATGAGCACCGCGATTATAAAAAATGTTGACATGATTGCTTCTGATATTTTCTATTCTATAAATTAGTCTTTTCCGCCCTACGTATGGTGTATAATACTTTCCTTGAGGAATGGATGGTTTTTAGCTATTAGAGGCACTCTAGCCAGTGCTTTTCCAACAAAGAAGATGATCATCCCGACGTATAACGCTGCAATTCCGAAATCAAGCCACCCAAAGGTTACATGATCTCTTGATAAACTTGCCATCACCATTTGGTTGAAATCCATCCAATGCCCAAAGATGATCAATACAGCCATAAAAGCCATAATAGTATAATTTCTCTTGGAGTTTTTCGACATCAAAATTAACAACGGACAAAGGAAATTAATCACAAGGTTTAGATAATAAATTCCTTTCCATACTCCGTCATTTGTACGCGGCTGAAAATAAGTGGTCTCCTCCGGCTGATTGGAATACCAGATTAACATATACTGGCTGAACCACAGATAAGTCCAGAAGATAGAAAACGCAAACATAAATTTTCCGATGTCATGAAGGTGTTCGTCGTTTGTATATTCTAAATAACCACGGTTTTTAAGGTATATGACAAACAGTGCAATTAAAGCCATGCCAGTTACAAATGAGCTGGCGAAAGTGTACCAACTATACATTGTACTATACCAATGTGTATCAATACTCATCAACCATAGCCAAGGTGTAGTAGAGCCAACGGTTAATCCAAACCATACAGTAAATAATGATGCTATTATTGTGTTTTTCAATATCCACCTGTTACCCTCCTCCGGATTCATTGATTTTTCGTCAGTCTCCTCGGATAACTTCCTCATTCTCATACCGAGATAACTCCACAAGCCAATGGATAAAAGCGTCCAAATAACAAAAAAGGGTGGATTTAAAAATCCTGTCTTCTTAAGAATGACCTGGTCATTGCCAGGAATGCGCCAATGGTAAATAAGATTATGGTCCCCGTGATTTAAACCAAAAACAATGAAAAAGAGAATAAAAATAGCAATCAAGCCAAAAATTGGTACTACTGCTGAAATCGCTTCAGGAACACGACGAAACGTTACCTGCCATCCCCCATGAGCAAGTGTGGTGACACAGATAAAAAACATGCTGGCGTTGCAAATAAGTAGAAAAAAAATGCTGTTGTATAACAAAGTACCCCAGAATACAGCTTGTTGATGTTCATCGCTGCTGAGTCCCTTAGTTATAAACCCGATAATGAAAGCCAGAATACCTACCCCCATAAGCCCCATCGCCCATGTTTTCATATTGCCCGTTACTTCAAATTGCTCTCTGATAGATGCCATTTTAATATTTTTTTGATTGCAGTTTGTTTCGTCTTATTATTATTTTCCCATTGTGCCGCCTCCGGCAGTAGCAGTACTATCACCTGCTGCTGCAGGTGCTGTTGTCTCTGTTGGTGTCTGTTTCGATTTTACATATTGGGCAACCATCCACCGCTGCTTTCTATTCAATTGAGAAGCATAACTACCCATAAGATTTTTGCCGTATGTCATTACATGATACAACGTTCCCTCGCGTAACGCAGCAATTTTAGGATCTCCAACAAGGTTTGCAGGCTTCGCTGCAAATGGTCCATTTCCTCCCTTGTACAAAGGGCCATTGCCATCTAAAGCCGCACCATGACAGATTGCACAATTTATCAGAAACAAACGTTCAGCTTCTTCCATTTCTGATGCGTTTAGTTTTGGCAAAGGATCCGCTACCCCGGCACTTTGGGCATATCCAGTGCTGTCGTTAGGAAGATGGTAAGGAAGTTCTTCACCACGGCTTACTGTACCAGATACTGGTCTGTTGTTGTAGAATACACCCTTTGCTGATAAATTGCTGTGATCAGCATAAGTTTCATAAGCCCGGCTATTTTTCATGTCAGGCATGTAGTCGAGACCAGGCTTACTGTTGTCACCACAACTAATCACTAAAAAACCTGATAGGGCCAGTATCGATATAATTACTAACTTCTTCATCTTGCGTTGTTCTTAATATTCATTATCCAATAACAGGACTTTCTGCATATAATTTCGGCTCTACATCATATCGTCCAAACCACCAGCCAGACTCGGCTACCTGGTAATTTACTTCAGTTGCTCCTGCACTCTGAAGGAAGCCCTTTAAATCTTCCACATTTGTTCTTTCTGTACATTCAATGGCCATCACAAATAGATCGTCTGTAGCACGTGGGTGAAAATGATGTTTTCGAACAAAAGGTGCAAGTTGACAGAGATAACAAAACGTCATTACCATGCCAACAGCCGCAAACAGAACAGTCAGCTCAAACGTAATGGGAATTAATGCAGGCAAAGGAAAATTAGGCTTACCACCAATGTTCATAGGCCAATCTTGCGTAAATACCCATCCCATACCAGCTAATGCAGTTGTAGTTCCTGTAATGCCGTAAATAAAGCCGGCAGTATGAAGACTTGTTTCACGCATTCCTAAAGCATGATCCAGGCCATGAACGGGAAAGGGAGTATATACGTCC
>JALYZZ010000631.1 GCA_030948675.1 Bacteroidota bacterium
AAAAAATGGTTTTTAAAAATACTGATTGAGCGGGAAAAGAACTTGCGCTGCGCCTGTTTGCAAAAAGCGGCTCAATGATTTTTGAAAAACGGGATGCTGGAAATTAAAACGTGAAAACCGGCAGAGAAAAAATGACACATCAACACATCATTTATCTGTAAATTTTTCTTCATTCAACAAAGCAACTAAATGGTAACAATTAACTGGGGAATTATTGGGTGTGGTGATGTTACAGAGGTTAAAAGCGGGCCAGCTTTTAATAAGGTGCCCAATTCTAAGCTTGTTGCAGTTATGAGAAGAGATGAAGAAAAGGTAAAGGATTATGCGCGACGGCACCATGTGCCAGAATGGTATACGGATGCATACGAATTAATTAATGACCCCCATGTTAATGCAATTTATGTAGCTACTCCACCCCTTCAACATGAGGAATATGCGGTTGCAGCATTACAGGCCGGCAAACCTGTTTATGTAGAAAAACCAATGGCCGTGGATGTTACTGCAGCAAAAAGAATAGCAAATGCAGTAAACGACAACAAATTGTGTGTGGCGCATTATCGTCGGGCGCAGCCACTATTCCTGAAATTGAAGGAACTTTTACATGATGGAATGATTGGAGAAATAAGGTTTGTTGACTTAAAATTTTTCCAGGCGCCGCTTTCTGCTGAAGAGCTTAATATGCCGAAAGTGCAATGGCGTATCGACCCGGCTTTTGCTGGTGGTGGACTCTTTCATGACCTTGCTCCTCACCAATTAGATTTAATGTTATACTTTTTCGGAGACGTTAAATATGCATCAGGAGTATCTGCTAACCAAGCCCATTCTTATAATGCCGACGATATTGTAACCGGAAACATATTGTTTGAAAATGGAGTGATTTTTCAAGGGTTGTGGTCGTTTGCGGTGCCGCAAGAAGAAGCAGTAGACCAGTGCGAAATAATTGGTTCAAAAGGAAAAATTAGGCTCAGCATCTTTGGAGAGCCCCAAATAAATATTACAAAAAATGGCAAAACTTCTACCCTGACTTTTCAGAAGCTGCCACATGTACAACAACCAATGATTGAAAAGGTGGTTCAATACTTTTTAGATGAAACCGAGAACCCCTCCCCAGCCGAAGAAGGTGTATCGGTTATGCAACTAATGGAAAACTTTACAAACGTGCTTAGAAGTACATAGCAACCGCATTCTATAGGCGAATAGCTCTCACTTCTATTTAATCAGTCAATCTTCAATTGATCTTTTTACGATAAAAAACGTGTTTTTGCCGATTGCCGTTTCTGACACTTTTATTTTCTACGAAGACACTAATAGCGTTAAAGGGTACTAAAAGTTAGAACAATTAGAAGCAAACTTTTTGAAAGAGTTTATCTGATTGACAGTAGCTAATTTTAACTTAATACGCAAGCAAAAACGAAAGTACTGGTGTAACGCAACAACCCTCGTCCTTTCACCTTCTTTTGTTATATCCTGCAAATCGAACATCTTTGCACATTGGCTGCGGGCTGACGCCAGATGTTGCTGCTACAATAACAAAAGTACAAGAGTGCGACGCAACGATGTAACCTGAAAGAATACAGCCGGGCTCATTATTCTTTCATTGCAAAAAACAAAATAATTTGATATGGCTATAGTTGACTTAGAAATGCCAAAGCTGGGAGAAAGCATAATGGAAGCGACCGTTTTAAAATGGACCAAGAAGGTAGGCGACCATGTAAAAATGGATGAAACAGTACTGGAGATCGCAACTGATAAAGTGGACAGCGAAGTGCCATCAACGGCTGAAGGAGTGTTGACGGAAGTTTTGTACAAGGAGAATGACGTGGTATTGATAGGAACTGTGATTGCCAGGATAGAAACAACTGGCGATGAAACCAATACGGCTGCATCCCCAGAAACTGACGCTGACATAGAAGTGATCGCAGAAAAAAATGAGCCGATTGAACCTTTTGCGCATGAAGAGCATCCGGTGGATATTAATTCTGATGAACCTGTTCCGTTTATTCCGCATGTGCCTTCTAATACAGTTGTACCAAACGCCGGTAGTAATAAGTTTTACTCGCCATTGGTTTTAAACATAGCCAACAGTGAAGGAATAAAGATGAGCGAACTGGAGAGTATAACAGGTACAGGTAATGAAGGACGGGTAACAAAAAAAGACATTTTGCAATATGTTGCAGACAAAAAAGAAGATAAAATATCTACACCTGCCGACCCTGTAAAACAAGCAGATGAATTGCCTGAAAAAATGGTACAGCCCTTGAGCACGGCAGCACTTGCGGCTGAAGAAACGCTTCCATCTTCTTCAACTGGTAATGTTGAGATTATTGAGATGGATAGAATGCGCAAAATGATTGCGAAACATATGGTTAACAGCAAGCAGGTGAGTCCGCACGTAACCAGTTTTTCTGAAGCCGATGTAACAAATATGTTCATGTGGAGAGAGCGGGTTAAAGGCCGGTTTGAAAAGCAGGAAGGTGTGAAGCTGACCTTTACACCGATGTTTATTGCGTGTGTTACAAAGGTTATAAAACGTTATCCGTATGTAAACTGCTCCGTAGAAGGTGATAAAATTATTCTTAAAAAAGACATTAACATAGGAATGGCTACTGCTCTTCCGTCTGGCAACCTAATTGTACCGGTCATTAAGAACGCGGACTACCTTAACCTCGTTGGTTTAACCAAATCTGTTAACAGCCTGGCCGAGGCTTCCAGAAGCAACCGTTTAAAACCGGATGATACCAATGGCGGTACTTTCACCATTACCAACGTAGGCACATTTGGAAGCTTAATGGGAACACCAATCATTAACCAGCCACAGGTGGCAATTCTTGCAGTTGGCGCTATTAAAAAAAGGCCTGTGGTGATAGAAACAAGCGAAGGTGACGCCATCGGGATACGCCACATGATGTACTTATCGCTCAGCTACGACCACCGGGTGGTAGACGGAAGCATTGGCGCAAGTTTTCTTACCGATGTAGCAAAAGAATTTGAGAACTGGGATGTTTCAAGGGAGCCGTAATAAAATCAAAAGTCGCGATTTTGAATCGGTAGTTGGAGATTCCAAAGTTGCGAGTTGGAAATCGATAGTTTCGAGCAATTACGTTTTACTTTCACTCCCGATTTGCGATTCCTTACCGGTGCTCCAATTCCATTTCTTTAATTGACTGCAAAACAACTTTTGGCAAAAATTGCGATACGTCGCCGCCATTTCTTATTACATCCCTGACAAGGGTGGAAGCGACAGAAGTATATTGAGGAAGACAAGTAAGAAATATGGTTTCTATGGAAGCATCGAGGCTACGATTCATATCGGCAATTGCTTTTTCGTATTCAAAATCGTTTACATACCGAATACCTCTTAATATAAACTTTGCTCCTACCCGTTTGCAGCAATCGGCGGTTAATCCTTCGTACACCAGCGCATCCACCTTTGGTTCGTTTTTATAAATTTCCTTTACCCAGTACAATCTTTCCTCTGCCGAGTAAAGGGGAGTTTTATTGGAGTTTTTTCCTATACCAATGACTACTTTGTCAAAGAGGTTTAAAGACCTGTTGATAATATCAACATGACCTAAAGTAACCGGGTCAAAAGTTCCGGGAAAAAGACAAATTCTAGACATACAATGGGGGTTAAAAAGTTTATAAGAAATACAAGGTTAAGTAGTTGAGCAATCAGCTTTCGCGGTTAGACAAAAGGTATAATACAGCCATTCTA
>JALYZZ010000633.1 GCA_030948675.1 Bacteroidota bacterium
TCATCATCCCGAGAAAGTAATTCCCCGTCTGTATGCGGAGAATTATTGTTATAAGATTTTATTATTTCTGCCAGTTGGGATGCAATTTTTTCCGGTGTTAAAATAAAGTCTACCACACCCGCATTTATGGCGCTTTGCGGCATTGCTGCATACGTTGCAGACTGAGGGTCTTGCGCAATGGTAATGCCTCCGTTTGCTTTGATTGCTTTTAATCCTTCTGTTCCATCTGAAGCAGTGCCCGTTAGAACAACACCTACCGCATAATTACCATGCACCTCTGCAAGCGACGTAAAGAAAATATCAATCGGTAAATTTTTAATTTTAAGATCTCGTACAGTAAGCTTCAGGACACCATCTGTAGACGTTAATATCTTATTTTCCGGAATAATATAGATATGATTGGGTGCCAGGGGAATATTGTCCCGTATTTCATGCACAGGAATTTTTGTTTCTCTCTCAAGAATTTGGGGTAGCATGCTTTCGTGCTGAGGGTCTAAATGCTGCACCAGCACGTACGCCATACCCGATTCCTCAGGAATAGCCCTTATCAATTTTTTAAATGCGTCGAGTCCACCTGCAGAAGCGCCAACACCAATAATTGGAAAATGCTGCTCTGTTTTTAACGGTTGATCTTTATTGTTTTTTATTGCGGGCATGTAGAGTATAAGTTACTGAAAATAAATGCAAATATTAAACAACTTTTGCTTTTTAAGCGTACTTTTAGTTAACAACCCTAAATCCAAAATAAATTGAACAACAAACCTTATTTATACTTCATGATCGTTGATGACGATGATGACGACCGCGAATTTTTTTGTGCGGCGATTGCGGAAATTGATGATAATATAAAGTGCTTAGGCGCCATTAATGGAGAAGATGCGCTACATCGATTAAATTGTGACCTGGAACACAAGCCGGATTTTATTTTTCTTGACTTAAATATGCCAAGAATGAACGGCCTACGCTGCCTTTCAGAAATAAAAGGAGATACTAATTTAAAAGACATTCCTGTTATTATTTACAGCACTACGTCTTCACAAAGGGAAACTGAGCAAATACTTCAGCGTGGAGCAACCTTTTTTATTAATAAACCTACCAGTCTAACAAAACTACGTGAAGATATTTTGCAGGTAATGGAGAAAATCGGTATTTCTGTGTAATCGCCGTATCACCATTAAGTTCTTTGTCTGCTTTTACTCTTTCTAACAGCAATGCACGGTTGCCTAAAAAAAGTGTTGCAAAAAGCCACCCGCACAAAGAACCTCATTTTCATATTTAGTTACTGATGAGGCTTTATGTGGAGCGGGTTGCCCTTATTTCTGTTTTATGGGTAAGTCCACCCGCCACTTTTTCTTCTTTTTGACTGCAACGGCCTGACTCCTTTTATAAAAAATGAACATTAAAGAGCTATTTGTTCATTCCTATCTCATAAACTTCCTATACTATGCCTTAAAAAAGGCAATTTGCTATTTTGTTGTAGTTACTGCTTAAGCAAGTGTCGCGTATTTGTGGTATTCGGTTTGCTTTATATATAGTTATTCCCGTAATAAAAATCATATATGAAACTGCGTATAAAATCTATGGTATGCAATCGCTGTAAGATTGCTGTAAAAAACGAATTGGAGCGTTTAAGCATTTATCAATCAAAAGTAGAAATAGGCGAAGTAGAAATAAACGAACCAATATCTGACGATAAAATGATCGTCTTTTCAATGGCATTAAAAAAAATGGGTCTTGAAATTATAGATGACAGAAAAGATATGCTGATAGAAAGAATAAAGGGAATAGTCATAAGGATGATCCACTATTCAGATTATTATGTTCAAACTAATTTTTCAGATCTTTTAAGCAATGCAATGAGTTATAATTA
Source organism: Bacteroidota bacterium (assembly GCA_030948675.1). Lineage (GTDB taxonomy): Bacteria > Bacteroidota > Bacteroidia > Chitinophagales > Chitinophagaceae > Segetibacter. The sequence continues at coordinate 1,871 of JALYZZ010000633.1, forward strand.
TAACTACTTAGCAAATATTTTTTCAGAGAAAGAAGGTATAACGATTGAGCATTTTATCATTTTGCAAAAAATTGAAAAAGTGAAAGAAATGCTTGGAAATAGTGAACTTAACTTAACAGAGATTGCGGAAAAACTCAATTACAGCAGCGTAGCGCATTTGTCTTACCAGTTTAAAAAAACAACGGGTTTAACTCCTACGCATTTTAAAACACTTAAACTGAAAAAAAGAATAGTGCTTGAAAATATATAATTCTCTGACACCTATTATAGGTTTTAATAACAGGCCAGGAACGCTGTAGATAAAATATTCTGTACCGCCCCCACCCTTTTAGCAAATGCGTTTTAGTCCTTTTAGTAGAAAGGATGAATTGGCGAAAGTAGCCTTGCAGTTTTTTACAGTAAGGTTAATACTTGTTTTAAAGGAAGTAAAAAGGAAATACAATTTTAAAAAACAGGGTTTTTATGTGTAGACATATAAGGAATTAGAAAAATATCAAACAGGCAAGTAATTACTAAAATACCTGCAACTATAAAATGAAATTGTTGAGAAATTTTAATATCCCCTTCGCGATGAATGGTAAAAGCGCCAAAAATAAGCGATGCCGTCAAAACCAGCCAAATCAGGCTATAGATGGATTTACTCTTTTGAGAAAAAGGCACGATAAAATAATAAAGTAAACCGGCGACAACCGAGGCAATCAGAGAGAAAAAAATAATAGTTGTAATATTTACTACCATTGAAAGGTTGAAGCTTGTAATGCTCCTGTAAATAGACGCGAAAACAAGGTTAAATATCGTGATAATTATTCCTGTAAACAGACCTGCCATTAATGACTTGTAAAAGGGGCTCGGTGTAGTTTCATAATTTTTCATACTGTCTTTTATTGTTATTAGAACTTGTGT
>JALYZZ010000640.1 GCA_030948675.1 Bacteroidota bacterium
ATTGTATCGCTGTGCTACTACGAGATAAATCTTCTCGTTAAACTCAACATTAAAAGCAAAAAGTTAATAGCCGGCGGCTTCTATGAAAATAAAATTTGCCTTAATAGGTTGCGGACGGATAGCAGAACGACACGCCGAACATATAAAAAATTATGGACAGCTAGTAGCAGTATGCGATGTGGTAAAAGAGAAGTCAGCATTTTTTGCGAACAGATATTCGGTAACAGGATATACAGCAATCGACGAGCTGTTACAAAATGAAAAAACCATCGACGTTGTTGTTATTTGCACACCCAACGGCTTGCATGCACTACATGCAATAAAGGCATTGCGGGCAGGGTTTCATGTTTTATGCGAAAAGCCGATGGCAATTACAGTGCTGCAATGCAAGGAAATGATGGCGGCAGCAGAGCAAGCTAACCGCATCTTGTTTGCAGTAAAACAAAACCGTTTTAATCCGCCTGTAGTTGCCGTAAAAGATGCCATCGAAAAAGGTATCCTCGGAAAAATTTACAGCATTCAATTAAGCTGCTTTTGGAATCGTAATGCTGATTATTATTACAATTCGTGGAAAGGAACCATAGATCTGGACGGGGGAACATTATTTACCCAGTTTAGTCATTTCATTGACTTGCTTTTCTGGATGATCGGCGATGTAGGGAGAGCTTACGCGCTTACTGCAAACTTTGCACACAAGGGCATTATAGAATTTGAAGATACCGGTGTGGTTGCTATAGAGTTTGTTAACGGGGCAATCGGAACGATCAATTATACAGTTAATAGTTACCACAAAAACATGGAAGGCTCGCTCACTATTTTTGCTGAAAAAGGAACAGTAAAGATCGGTGGCGAATACCTGAATGAACTTGAATACCAAAACATTCAAGGTTTTGAATTTAAAGACATTCCTGTGGGAAACAAGGCCAATAATTATGGAACTTATGTGGGTTCTATGTCAAATCACGATAAGGTGTACGCAAATCTGGTTGACGTTTTATTGCACAACGTTCCTATATCTGCCAGCTCATTTGAGGCAATGAAGACTGTTGAAATCATTGAAAAGATCTATAAATCCTCCAGCCAACTAAGTACTACTAATGCCGGTTAATCCTATTTTATTAAAGGCGGGAATCAAAGATGTAATGTTTGGAGAGTCGGTAAAAGTGGTAGAGCCTGTTAATTTATACGGATGTACAATTGGTAGCAATTCTTTTATTGGTCCGTTTGTAGAAATTCAAAAAGAGGTAATTATTGGTACAAACTGTAAAATTCAAAGTCATTCTTTTATTTGCGAATTGGTTACAATTGGCAACAATTGTTTTATTGGTCACGGCGTTATGTTTATAAACGATTTGTTTAGCACAGGAGCGCCGGCAGAAGGCAATAGAGAATTATGGAAGCTGACTGCCATTGGCAATAATGTTTCCATTGGCAGCAATGCTACTATACTTCCCGTAAGTATTTGCGATAACGTGGTAATCGGTGCTGGCTCTGTTGTTACGAAACACATAACAAAAGCTGGAATTTATGCAGGAAACCCTGCACGGTTTATTCGCAACTTACCAGCCAGCGCAATTTCTGGTGACATTTGAAATCGCTGACATAGAAACAATCAAATTATAATTAATTACCTTGTCCCTGCAGGAAAAAATATATCAGCGAAGCCCCGTTACAGTTCAAAACATACTTATTTCTGCTTTTGGTTATCAATGGAAGCAAAGACGGTTTGGAGGAGTATTTCCACGGGAGTATAAAGCGGCAAAGGATAGGGAAAACTATACTTCGGCACAATGGATAACATATCAGCAAAGGGAATTGCAGAAGCTGGTGCTGCATGCTTATAATCATGTTCCTTATTACAGATCTTCATTTGAGCGAGAATCAATCGCTGCAACCCAGCTACAAAATATAGATGCGGGCTATCTGCAACATTTACCGGTATTAACTAAAGACGACCTGCGAAAGTTTGGAACGACGACGTTATTATCAGTAAATAAAGAAAAAGAGGGTTCGTTTTTTTCATCTAGCGGCAGCACTGGTACGCCAGTAGAAATTTTATATTCTCATGCAATGCATCAAAGGTGGTTTGCCATTTTTGAAGCACGAATTAGAAACTGGGCAGGAGTTAGCAGTTTTATACCCCGCGGAATGATAGGAGGCAGGCGTATAGTTGCTGACGCCAATAATACAGCGCCTTTTTACCGGTACAATTACTTTGAGAAACAGGCTTATTTTTCAGCTTATCACATTAGTTCGTCAAATGCCTGGAATTACCTGGAGGGTATTAAAGATCACAAAGTGGATTACATGACCGGCTATGCGATGAGTAACTTTTTTCTTGCACGTTTTTTTAAAGAAAACAATTTTAATGCACCTGAATTGAAAGCAGTACTTCCGTCAAGTGAAAAGCTGAGTGTTGAGATGAGGCAAATGTTTAAAGACGTTTACAATTGCAAAACCTTTGATAGCTGGGGAAGTGTAGAAGCTTGCGGAATGGTAAGTGAATGCGAACACGGCAGTTTGCATATAAACCCGGATGCGGGAATAATAGAAATCCTGGATGATGAACTAAAACCTGTGATTGACGGCGAGGCAGGAGATGTGTATTGTACCGGCTTGCTCAATGTAGACCAGCCGCTCATTCGTTATAAAATTGGTGACAGAATGATTAGGAGCAGTGATGTATGTAGTTGCGGCAGAAACATGCCGGTTATTAAAGAAATCGTTGGTCGAACAGAAGATGTGGTGATTGGAAAAGACGGCCGCGAAATGGTGCGCTTTCACAGTGTTTTCTATGGACTTGATAAAATAAAAAAGGCCCAGGTAATACAGGAAGATATACAGAATATTTTTATAAAACTTGAAGCGGAAGCACCTTTGACGTCAGTTGAAGCGGGGCTTATAAGGCAAAGAGTAGTAAGCCAGCTTGGAGAAATGAATATTGCGATAGAGCAGGTTTCTTTTATTCCGCTGAATAGAAATGGGAAATTTCAGGCAGTGATATCTAAAGTAAAAAGGCGCGCGGCCGCAAACAGTGTTGTATAAAAGATTTAAAAATTTTGCCTGGTATAGTTGGTAACCAATCTGCTATGGAACGCTGAAGTTGCACAATGTGTTTACGGTTGAATGTAGCGTCGCAACAATGCTTAGCTAAAAACAAATGTTTGTAACCAAAAAAGTCGATACAAAATATAATAGACGCGGGATTATTTACGTCGATAATTTCCTGACGGTACATGGACATACACCTACTACCGGTAGTACCCTGGTAAAGC
>JALYZZ010000682.1 GCA_030948675.1 Bacteroidota bacterium
GGAGGAAGCTATAGATGCAATTATAACAGGATTGAGCCGAAAGGAAAACAACACCAACAATCCAAAAGCAGGTTTAGACTTACTAAGAAAAGTAAAAAATGCTGGCTATCGCACAGAAGTGTTTGTAATGTGCTCCCCCGACAACATAAAACAATACTATGAGCAATTAAAAGCAGCCGGAGCGGCCGAAGCAACAAGTTCGCCTATAGCATTGTTAGGCTTTTTAAAGGGGGCCGGTTTAAATTGCCCCCGTCAGCAAAGAGCATTGGCAATAAACGATGCTGGTAATATCATTGCACCATCAGCTGTATAAATACTACGCAAAGGTCAAAACTATGGCTGCTTCTACAGCATGTGCTACTTCTAAGGGGTGGTCAGTTTGACCCGGAATCCCTGGTCAGTTGACAGCGGAATGGGATGGTCAACTTCACCGGAATCTCCAACTATTATAAGAGATTGTGTCTTAAAAATGGGTACTGACCATTTTTTAAAACAGTCAAAAGATTTTGAAACTATTCCAGGTATATTGACAAGTCTTGTATAACGAATCTAATTATATACTCTTCCTTCTTAATGTCCCATTTGTTTAAACAGTCTTTTCCTTTTCGGCGTTAAAAATAGACATTTGTAGAATACGCTCTACAAACAATGAATTCTTCGTCTATTTTATGCCGGGTTTAAATACTTTTTCTTTGTGGCTACAATAGAAGCAGTGATAAAAGCTAGGTTTGGCAAAACTTGTTGTCTAACGCTATCAAATACTCAGCAAAAAACGAAAAACCAAATATTGAAGTTGGCGCATTAGAAGATCATAAGAATCACATTTACTATGTAAAAGACGAAGGGGCAGGTTTTGATATGAAATACGCCAATAACCTATTTGGCGTATTTCAGCGCCTTCACAGGCAAGATGAATTTGAGGGAACAGGTTTGGGATTAGCCCTTGCAAAAAGAATAATCAGTAAACACGGTGGAGACATCTGGGCAGAAGGAAAAAAAGATTGGGGCGCTACGTTTTACTTCAGCGTTCTCAAAACATACAAGGACGAACAGTAAGTACAACCAGGTAGAAATCTTATTGGTTGAAGATAATTTAAGCGATGCAGAATTAGTAACACGTGCGTCGCGAAAAGTAAACCTTTCCAATTATTTTGTACATGTAAGGGATGGGGAAGAAGCGCTCGAATGTATTTTTGCTGAAGGGCAATATTCTGACCGCGAAATAAAGAACATTTCAAGAGTAATCTTACTGGATATCAAAATGCCGAAGGCCGATGGAATAGAAGTGCTAAGGCAATTAAAATCTCAAGAAGGTACAAGGACTATCCCTGTCGTTATCATGACCTCATCAAAAGAAGAACTTTGGCGTCATAAAAAGCTACGAATTAGGGGTTAATAATTACGTGGTAAAGCCAGTTGATTGTAATCGTTTTTCAAAGGCAGTGAGTGAACTTGGCTTATACTGGGTGCTGATCAATCAGCCACCCTTTACTTATTAAGAATTAAAATGAAGGATAAATTTAAAATCTTGCATGTTGAAGATGTGGTTTCAGATGCTGAACTGGTGGCAAGGACTTTAAAGAGGCAACATTTTCTTTTTGATTTTTTAGTGATCGATACAGAAGAGGAGTTCGTTTATGCCCTGGACAATTTTTTTCCAGATGTCATTTTATGCGACCATTCACTTCCTGCTTTTAATTCGTTTGGAGCACTAAAGATTATTAAAGATCGCCGCCTCAATATTCCCTTTATTGTTATTACTGCAACAATGAGCGAAGAGGTTGCCATGAACGTTGTTAGGGAGGGTGCAGAAGACTATGTGCTAAAAGACCGGCTAAACCGGCTTCCTTTTGTAGTAGCCAACGCCATCGACAAATACAGGTTTGAAAAAGACCGCAAAAAACTGATCGATGATGCTTATCAAAATGAGGCGGGGATTAAGAGTGAATTAAAAAAATTATCTGACAAGTTATTGTTGGTAACAAAAGCGGCCGGTATCGGCACCTGGGAATTTGATCCGTACAAGCAACAGTTCACAAACGATGATATTTTATTCGACATCTACGGACTTGATCCTGCAAAATTTAATGGAAGCATAGAAATGTGGAGCTCTTTTATTCATCCCCAAGACAAAGAATATGTCTTATATGAGTTTCAGCAGGCATTAATAAACAAACCAACTCTAGAGATAAGTTTCAGGATTATAAGAGCAGATAGCGAAATAAGATTCATAAAAGCAATTACAATTGCCCAAGAAGGTGATGATGGAAAGGTTGTGAGGTTGGTTGGTACAAACCAGGATGTAACAGCAAGTAAGATTACTGAGTTTGAGATCAGGGAAAGTGAAGAAAAGTATCGCTCTTTCTTCGAAAATAGCCTGGATGGAATTTTAATCACTGCAACAAATGGAAAGGTGATTAGTGCTAACCCCGCTGCATGTGACATGTTTCAGATGACGGAAGCTGAAATCTGTCACGTAGGTAGGTTTGGGCTAATGGATACCTTCGATAATTTGATGACAGAAGTTGTAGCAGGACGTAGAAATATACAAAAAGCAAAAGGAGAATTAACTTTTATACGAAAAGACGGCACCTGGTTTCCGGGTGAAATTACTTCGTCTAAATATTTCAGAGCAAATGGGGAAGAAAGAACTTCAATGATTATTCGGGATATTACAGAGCGAAAAGAAGCGGAGGCTGCGATCCTGGAAAGTGAGGCATTCAGCCGCGGTGTACTTGACTCTTTAAATTCGCATATTGCTGTCATAAATAAATCGGGTACTATACTTAAAGTAAACAGACCCTGGATAGAATTTGCTTTAAACAATGGCGGCTCTCAAAATAACGTGTATTGTGAGGGAGCAAACTATTTTACTGTTCTACATAACAGGACAGACTTACAGGAAAATAGCCGGCAAAGCGACCTGGAACGCATACAGCAAGTGCTGAACGGACAGTCAGAGGAGTATTACCTGGAATATCCTTGTCATTCGCCGGCAGAGCAAAGGTGGTTCTATATGCGGGTAAGAAAATTCGAGGGTAGCGAACCACTTGCAGTTGTTGAGCATTTCAACATTTCCGAACGAAAAAAGGCTGAGGAGAGCTTAGACACTACTTCTCATGAGTTGAAAAAGGCACTAACGGAATTGGAAAAAATTATGCATTCCTCTTTAGACATCATCTGTTCTATTGATGAAGAAGGCAGATTTGTAAACGTAAGTTCTGCAGCAAAATCAATATGGGGATACGAACCTGATGAACTGGCAGGAGCAAGATATATGGAGTTTGTTTTCTTTGCAGACAAAGAGCATACAAGTAAAGTTGCTGCCCGAATAATTAGTGGAGTGCCTGTTACCATGTTTGAAAACAGGTACGTAAGAAAGGATGGTAGTGTAGTGCCAATGCTTTGGTCAGCCAAATGGGATAACGAGGCGAAGATGATGTTTTGTATCGCTAAAGATGCAACCGAAAAAAAGAAAATGGAGGCAGCCTTTAATAGCGAACAACAAAGACTGCAGGAATTATTTACTCATGCCCCCGCAAGTGTGGGCGTTTTTAAAGGTCGGGACCATGTATTTGAAATGGCTAATGACCAGTACCTGCAATTATCGGGAAGAAAAGATATCATCGGAAAAACTGTGCGCGAGGTTTTTCCTGAAGTGGAGAACCAGGGATTATTTGAATTGCTCGACCAGGTTTTTACCACAGGTATACCCTTTACTTCAAACGAACGACTTATACAGGTGGATAAGAAAGCTGAGGGTCAATTAGAAGATATTTATTTAAATTTTGTTTACCACCCTTACCGCAACAATGAAAATGTAATTGAGGGAGTTTTCTTTTTTGCCGTTGACGTTACGGAGCAGGTAGAGGCCCGCAAAAAAGTAGAGGAGAGCGAAAAACGATTCAGGCAATTGATCGAAGACTTACCTGAGGCCGTCTATACCTGTAACGCAGAAGGCAAAATAGAGTTGTATAACAATGCTGCGGTGAAGCTTTGGGGGAGAAAGCCCGTGATTGGCAAAGATTACTGGTCTGGTTCACACAAGGCTTATTACATAAACGGAGCACCGATAGTGCCTGAGGAAGGACCAATGGCGTTGGCTATTAAAACCGGAAAGGCTCATTTTGAATTTGAGGTAATCATTGAACATCCCAACGGAGAAAAACGTTTCGCACGTGCAAACCCCATCCCGCTTTTTAATAAAGCCCAAAAGCTTGTTGGTGCCGTAAACATGCTCGTTGACATTACAGACCTAAAGCTGATAGAAGAAAAATTGAGAACAAGTAATGAAAGATACCAGATCGTTACAAAAGCTACTAACGATGGCATTTGGGATTGGAACTTATCGACCAACGAAATCTATTGGAACAAGAGCTATGAAAGAATGTTTGGATATAAAAATCTAAACCAAAAACTCGATGCCGATAGTTGGTTTGATAAAATACATGCAGAAGATAGGGAAAGAGTTAAGACCGGAGTTTTAAATATAATAAACAACGGCGGAAGTTTATGGGAAGATGAATACAGGTATTTGACGGCTGACGGAGGGGTAGCGATAGTGTACGACCGTGGTTATCTGATGTATGACGAAGGGGGCAAACCAACACGTTTTGTTGGTGCCATGGAAGACATCAGTCAGCGAAAGAAAATAGAAAATGAAAGAGAATACCTGATTGAGCATCTAGTAAAAAGTAACAATGACCTCAAGCAGTTTACCTATATCACGTCTCACAATTTCAGAGCGCCATTGTCTAACCTGATCGGCTTGTTGAGTCTTATAGATCAAAGTACCTTAAGTGAGGCGAATAAGGAGATCCTTAACATGTTTGAAATTTCAACGCAACAATTAAATAAGACGATCAATGACCTTATTCAGATTTTGATTATAAAAAATAACATCAACGTAAACATTGTCAACAACAATATAAACGATGTATTAAACGATGTCTGCAATTCACTGAGCTATGAAATTGCAGAAGTTGATTGTACGATTAACAGGAATATCGGGGTGGAAAATATTGTACTAAATAAGTCTTACCTCGAAAGTATTTTGATCAATCTCTTATCTAACTCCATCAAGTATCGTTCTCCAAATAGAAAGCTGGTAATTGACATCTTAACTGAAAAAAAGGCTAATGGGGAAATACTCATAATGATTAAAGACAACGGCAGTGGTATAGATATGAAGCGCCACAAAGACCAGATTTTTGGTTTGTACCAACGCTTTCACGGCAACAAGGAAGGAGTTGGGCTTGGGCTTTATATGGTGAAAACCCAGATTATGGCACTTGGAGGAAAAATTGAAGTACAAAGCAGCGAGGATGTAGGGACTGAGTTTCTTATTACTTTTAAATAAAATGACTCGCTACTGCTGTCTTAGATGATTGCATCAGAAGCAGTGAACTGTGCTAAGCAACCAGCTTGCCCTGAAATTCTTTTTCACAAGCATCTTGATAATTTAAAACAAAATTGTCCCGGCACGGCTGCATGTTTAGTTTGAAATATTGATTTTGAAGCAACTCTCGTAACTGCATTTTAGTCAACGAAAAACTTGTTGGTTTGATTAAATAGAAGTTAGCCCCAAGAGCATAGCAATGGTCAATCTCTTTTTTATGGTTAGCTGTTGAATATATCACAACTCTTGTTTCATTAAAAGCCGGATTACTTCTGATTTCTTTCAAACAGGTTATACCGTTTTTATAAGGCATATTAATATCTAGGAAAATAACGTCCAGGCGAATTTCTGACTGGATCATTGAAGAAAGCATAATTCCATTAGAGGTGTGTAAAATCTGGGTTGTTCCCATCAGGGACAACATCGCGTGATTGAATATATAAAAATCATCTTCATCATCTTCTGCAAGAAGGATGTTATTGATTTTTTCTAACCCTGGTTCAGGTAATTGCAAATTTATCATAGTATAAAGGATATTATACGTAAAATTAGAAAAAGCTATCCAACTATATGACTTATGAAGCTGAAAGAATAGCTGCAAAAGACATTCTTACCACACGATCGTTAAATCGATGCAACCTTTAAAATGAATTATTATTATCATGTTGACTTTTCCATAACGAATGACGATGCTAATATTACAAGTGGCACAAGCGGGCTGGTGCATACTAAGAAGTGTATCAGCACAACAATAAAAACGATGGTGAAAAGAATGTTCGCTTCTGAGAAAAAAGAAGTGGAAATCAATATTACAAAGGCTCAATTGATTTCAGAAGAAGAAGCGACACGGCGGTTTGGAAATAAAATTATCAGCGTAAGATTTAAGAGCAGGTACTGGTAAAACCTGAAGGATAAATACTTATATTCTTCGGGAGAATTACATAGCTTCCAGCGGCCTTGAGTAGAATTATTGTGGATGTTAGTTAAGCTTCTGTATAAATACTGGCCTACTCAATAAATCTGTGCTTAAAGGATTTCGTTCTCAGAACTGGTGTTTTCTGTCTGCAGCTTTTACTCTGCAGAGATGGTTGTATGGTTGAAGAAAAACACTATTGCCCTTTAGCTATTGAGATAAATAGCAGCCCCCTGCTTCTGCCAGTTAGTCTATATCATCAAACATGTTTAAAGCAATTTCCGTCCACTTGTTCCAAGCTCTTCAAAAAGATTATTAGGCGTATCTAATAAGAGCTGTTATGGAATTAATTGGAATAGGATGTTCTACTGCAGCAGCCAGCACATCAATAATAATTTTTAGCCGGCTGCCTTTGTTGGCCTTAAGGTCTTTTTACAACAGCATTAATATATAATTTTACAGAAGCACGATGATGGATAATGTGTATACAGTGGAAAACTTTCATAGTATTTGCGTTGAACTTGCAAATAAGGATGATGCATTAAAATCCATTATCGACAGCTACGGCTTACCCCCTATGTGGACGCGCCCAGCCATTTTTCAAACTCTTATTCTAACCATTCTTGAACAACAGGTTTCACTTGCATCTGCCTATGCAGCATATAAAAGATTAAAAGAAAAAATAGGATTTGTAACCCCTGAAAAAATACTTGCGCTGAGCGACGAAGAATTGAGAGCATGCTCCTTTACCCGCCAAAAAATAGTATATGCACGGGCATTGGCTGTTGCGATAGTCAACAAAGAAATAAATCTCGATAACCTTACCAAATTAACCGACGATGATATAAGAACAGTTTTAAAACGAATAAAAGGTATCGGAGACTGGACAGTGGATGTTTACCTGATGCATGCGTTGCAACGAACTGATATTTTTCCTCTGGGAGATATTGCTTTGGTAAACAGCCTGAGGCATCTAAAACAACTTCCTTTAAATACATCAAAAGAAGAAATGCTGGCAATTGCAGAAAGCTGGAGACCTTATAGAACAATTGCTTCTATGATGCTGTGGCATGCATACATCCAACGCAAAGGGATCAAGGTATTGGATTAAGGTATTCGACTAATGTAAGTCACTACTTTTCTATATGCGGCATTAGCATTAAAAATAATAACCCGCGGAGATCGCAGGTTATTGTTAGTTTAAACAGTTATGTAGAACCTACATTTTTCGGGAATGTCTGTCATACTGCATTACCAAGTCGGCTTTACCATCTTTATTAATACGCCACGTCTCCATCACTTGCATTGTATCTTTTTTGCCTTCAAGAGACGTATTCATTTCCGTTGCCCAAACCAATACCCAGTTTTCTTTTTTGTCTTTGCTGTAGACAGGCAGCACAGCATTGATTGTATCTATAACATTAGAATACTTCGAACGCGCTCTTTTCCACTCTGCCATAGCACTGTCTATCCCTACTATCCTTTTATTATCACTCATAAGCAGCACTACGCTGTCCGCCATCCAGTTTTTCATATTACCCATGTTAGCATCTTGCCAGTCTTTCCAGCTTCCCTGCACAACTGCAGCCGCCGCATCCTGCGACTTGCCCATTTCAAATGATGAAGAATAAGAAACAGGCAAGGCCATAGCTACTTGTTTGGTTTGGGATGTGGTGTCTGCTTCATTTTTGCCGTTACAACCCACTGCAATTGCTGCAAGGGCAATAAACAGGATCGTCCTTCTCATATTTTTTGATTTAAGGTTTGAAAAAATATTATATTATGGTAAGCAATCTAACAAGGCAAGTTGGTCTCGTTCCAACTATCCTGTTTTAGAGTAATTAAAAAATGCATTTCAAGAAAAAGATGTAAAGCAATTGCGAGCTGGTCTATAAGCGTAAATAAAGTTTTTAAAAGCTAGATAGAGCTTATCACAGACAGTTATAAGGTTGCCATATCGATAACAAAGCGGTACTTCACATCGCGTCGCTCCATTCGTTCATAAGCCTTATTGATGTCCTTCATATCAATTATCTCTACATCAGCAGTTATGTTGTGTTCAGCGCAATAGTCAAGCATTTCCTGGGTTTCGGCTAACCCTCCTATAAGCGATGTTGAAAGAGAGCGTGCGCCAAATACCATTGGGAGCGTTGAAATTTGTGTTGATGCAGGATCAATACCTAAACAAACAAGGGTTCCGTGCGTGCTTAACATAGAAAGATAAATGTTTAAGTCGTGGGAGGAAGCGACTGTATCAAGAATAAAATCAAAATAACCAGCTAACTGTTGAACGCTTGCATCATCAGTTGTTAGAACGAATTTATGGGCACCTAACTCAACCGCATCAGCTTCTTTTGATGACGATGTACTTAGCAACGTTACCTCAGCTCCAAACGCGACTGCAAACTTAACAGCCATATGGCCCAGGCCTCCCAACCCTATGACCGCCACTTTATCTGTCTTCCCAATATTCCATCTGCGCAACGGAGAATAGGTAGTAATGCCAGCACATAAAAGAGGAGCCACTGCGTGTAACTGCAATTTATCAGACACATGCAATACAAAATCTTCGTTTACAACAATCTGGTTTGAATAACCCCCATAAGTATTGTTACCCGTTTCTTTTTCGATGCCATTATAGGTAAACACCGCACCGTTAAGGCAGTACTGTTCTTCGCCCTCCTTACAGTTCGTACATTCCCTGCAAGATTCAACAAGACAACCTACCCCTACAACATCTCCTTGTTTGAACTTTTTTACAAGTTTTCCTGCGGCCGTTACAATACCCACTATTTCATGACCAGGAACCATCGGAAACACAGACATGCCTAAATCATTTTTTAAAAAGTGAATGTCTGTGTGGCAAACTCCGCAAAATTTAATTTCGATCAACACATCGTGTGATCCAACTGCTCTGCGTTCAAAGTTCCAGGGCGCTAAATCAGACGTAGTACTTTGAGCAGCATAGGCTCTTGAAGGTATGGTAGCCGAACTTGACGTTGCTACTGAAACCGTTTGAGTTTCGAACATAAGGGCTGTTTTTAAAGTGATGAAGAAGTATACTTTGGAGTGTCTTAAGGCATTGCAGAACAACAAAATACAAAACAGATATTGGTTTTGCAATAGTATAAGAATAATAATCTTTTAAGAAACGAGCGTAAGTAGATTGCAGTAGCCGTCAATTTGATGCATGCATTGAAAGGCACCAATATTTTTCCTTTAAGAGATATTGCTTTGGTGACAGCCTTAAGCATCTAAAACAACTTCCAACAAATACATCAACAGAAGATATGCTTTCTAATCCGAAAGCTGGAGACCATACAGAACAATTGCTTTAGTGGTGCTATGGCGTGCATACATTCAACTTGAAGGGATTAAGGTAATCGACTAATGTTGCGTTAATGTCGGCTTGTATCACAACGGGTAACATTTGCTAAAAAACGATTTTTTAAAAATTCAAGGTTACATTTTTAATTACAGCGTGTACTAATAGTTATTAATCAAATAAAACTAACTATTATGAAACCAGTAATCAAAATTTTATCTGCTGCTTTTCTTGTATGCTTATTATTAATTAGCTGCAGCAAGACAACGGAAACACCCGCGGCTTCTGCTGATGTGGCAACCAGTGCCTCGAATAAAATTGCTTCAGGTAATTGGGTGATTAGTTCATACACTCAAAAAACGGAAAACAAAAGTGCTTCGTTTGCAGGTGTTGTTTTCACTTTTGCTGATGGAGGCAAGCTAACTGCCACGAAGGACGGCGTTATCACAACAGGTACCTGGTCTCACTCACCGTCTTCTATTGGCTATTATGGCAGTGCACCAACCAAGGCATCACTTACGGTGAAATTGGGTACTGACAAACCCTTTAAAAACTTGACACGTATCTGGAACATTGTTGCCAGCGATAGCAGTAGTCTTTCACTTATTAATCCCGAACCTGTGGACGATGAACACCTGGTGTTTTCAAAACAATAGAAATATGAAATGAATGTTGATAAGAAGGGCGCACAATCTGCAGGAGTTTTATCGTCAATCTTGTTATTGAGCTATTACAGACGCTTGAGACGCTGACCGATGCATTCGATAGACTTTTCAATAAGTATCATTAATTCAAGTTGCTGTATATCCCAAGCCTCGCAGCGGCTGAATGTTTGTAGAAAATTACCAGCGTAAATAAATTGTTGTGCCGTAAGTACAACACGTTGCATAGCCGCACATACCCTATGGAACGTTGATAATTATTTTACAAACATTCAGTACTTAGCGGCACTATTAGCAACTTGAGTTGATTAATCTTCACCCCGGTTTTCTCGTCTGCAACTTTTGCAATACTGCATTAAGCTTTGCCGGATCGTTCATATACCTTCCGAGGTCAAAAAGTTCTACTTTTCTAAATTCGCAGGGATGGCTCTCACTCTGCAAAGAAATGTAACCTTCTTTTATTAGCTGACCATTGGGCAGCCCTAATCTCTTAACCCATTTATCAGTGCCGTCGTACTGTGGTTTTTCATATACCATTACAGTATCTGTGTCAACGATGTGTTTAATAATCGAGTCTCCCAACACCAACGCCTCAGCATGCACCCATACGT
>JALYZZ010000709.1 GCA_030948675.1 Bacteroidota bacterium
GCTTACAATAAACCACTGCATAAAACACAGCAGCGAATTGGTGTAGCAGTTACCCGGATCGGCTTTGTAATCTACAATTTGCTGCATGGCAACCCGTGGACTGATCTGCAGCGTTTTCAACTCTATCTGCACCACAGGGATGCCGTTGATCAGCAGTATTACATCATAGCGGCGATTGCTGTCCCGCGTATTCATCCGCAATTGGTTGATCACCTCAAACTCGTTCTTACACCAGTCTTTGATGTTTACAAGGGTGTACTGCAAAGGCGTACCGTCTTCCCGAATAAACGTGTTACGTTGGCGAAGCGTTTTAGAGGCGGTAAACACGTCAGGGCTTACAATCTCATCCCTCAACCGGGCAAATTCTGCATCAGAAAGGTTGACCTTGTTGAGCGTTTCGAACTTCTTTCGAAAGTTTAGTTTTAAAGCAATACGATCGCGTATGTCTGATCGGTAGGAGTATTTTAGATCAGTTAGTTTTCCGATGAAGCCGTATTCAACTTCTGGTTCGTTTACCATTGAAAATAAAATCTTTCTTTAATAGTTTACAGAAGCAATTCTACACTTACCCTTCTCTTCTTAAATTAATGCTGGATGATCGCCTAAATATATTTCGTTTTTTGCCGGCGTAAAAACTTATTATCAATTTTGCCCCCCGCAGTTTTTTATGGTCTGGCCTTGCAAAGCATGTTATGGCAACTACATGTTTTGTTACCGGCAACGCAACGTATGCGTCCGCGTAAACAAGGTTTGTAAGCGGATTAACATGTTTTGTTATTACCGTGGCAATGTTTGTAACCCCTTAAACATACTTTGTTAGAGCCATTGCAAACTTTGTTTCCACAATTTCAAAATATGCGATGGGCATTGTAAAGTTCGTTGCACGATCAACAAATCACGATTCCGCAACAACAAACTATGTTATTGCAATAACATACTTTGTTGTTGGCCTTACATACTTTGCTGCCCCGCCAAAAAAGTGTATACTGCAATCTGCAATTGACCAAACGGCAGATGCTCTTTATAGGAATGACTTAACACACTGCTGTTGGCTTATAGTCAATCTATTCATGTTGTATAACTACATATTACCTGCAGGTGAATTTATAAAGAATGACCGGGGTTGGCCTCTCTTTAACTCAAGCAACTACCTAGGCAAGTATTGCTTACCTCAACAGACAAAATACAACCGGTATCAGTGATCTCTTAAAATATAACCCATGCCTACCTGCGTTTGTATAAGCTTTTGTTCAAAAGGCTTGTCCACCTTGTTGCGAATGTAATTTATGTATACGTCAATGACGTTTGTGTTGGTGTCAAAATCAATATCCCAAACATTTATTGCAATGTCAGCACGGGATACAAGTTTGTTTCTATTTTGAAGTAAATACTCAAGGAGTTGAAATTCTTTTGAAGTTAAATTAATACCTATTTCTCCACGCTTCACTTCTTTTGTGTCCAGGTTCATTACTAAGTCGCCTGCTTTTAAAATTGTGCCTATGGGTACACTTCCGTTAAGGCTTCGTTTAAGCAGCACCCTTATTTTCATAAGGAGTTCCTTAAACTCAAATGGCTTAATAATATAATCGTCGCCACCAGCGTCATATCCTTCTATCTTATCGTTTAAAGAGCTGAATGCTGTTAACATAATTACAGGAATAGCCGTATTCTGCGCCCTGACCTTTTTACAAAACTCATAACCATTAATACCGGGCAGGTTGATGTCTAAAACAATAAGATCAAAGGCATGGGTTTCAAAAAGTTTATAACCAATATTACCGTCATAAGCCACTTCTACATAGAAACCGTTTTCACTTAAGCCTAACTTTAGCGTATCAGCGATTTTTTTCTCATCCTCAACAATCAGTAGCTTTCTTTCTTCCATTGTGGCTGCTTTAACAACACAAGTTAAGGCTGCCAGATCTTTTATTAATATTTCTAATCTAATTCTAATCTGGCATGTAACTGTTAAATTAAGAATTGATCGCAAAGCGACCGTTTTATTAAGAAGGAGGATAATGTTTTATCTTTAATCAGACATATCCCTTCATCCGCTGTTGAATTGCAATTGAGCAACAACAAAAAACTAATATGCCTGTACGCTTCCGAATAACTTTACTCTTTACTTTACTGGTAGCTGTCATATTAACGCTGGTGTGTGCTTCCATATATTATTTTTCGTACAATTTGAGAGCCAGCACCATTAAAGTAAAACTCGCAAACAAGGCCGTCTCTACCGGCAACTTGCTAAACTTGTCAAACTTCTTCTCGAATGAACTGGTTCGAAAAATAGACTCGTCAACATTGTTAGGTTATAGGCACAAAGTGATACAGGCTTACGACTATAAAAACAATAAAATTTATGAGTACCGGGATAATTCAAGAGACACTTTCAGGATAAGACCCGAAATTTTAAATGAAGCAAGAGTAAACGGTGAGGTGTTTTTTACCGTTGGTAAAAGAGAGGCAATCGCATATTACTATACGGATATCGATTCTCAGGTTGTGATGGTAGCTGCCGGAGACGACGTGGATGGAAAAGAAAACCTTAGGCATCTTTTATTGATCCTCGCTTTTACTTATGTAGGCGGTCTTGTTATAGCTGCTTTCGGAGGCTACCTTTTTTCGAAAAATTTATTAACACCAATCATTAAAATTTCTAATGAAGTAAATCATATATCCGCCCAAAATTTATCTAATCGCCTAAAAACAGGGGCGATAAAAGATGAATGGCATTATCTGGCCAATACATTAAATTCTTTGTTGAACAGGTTGCAGGAAAGTTTTGATATGCAAAAACGGTTTATTGCCAATGCTTCTCACGAATTGTCAACGCCGCTAACGTCGATATCGAGCCAGTTAGAAGTATCGCTACAGCGAGAAAGAGATGCTGCAGCCTATAGAAAAGTAATGAAGTCTGTACACCAGGATGTGTTACAAATGAGTAAGCTGACAAGAACATTATTAGACTTTGCAAAGGCTGCCGGAACGCAGGCAGGAATAGAAATTACTGCTGTTAGAGTCGATGAAGTACTACTAAGGTTACCTGCTGAAATGTCTAAAATCAATTATGCCTGTTCGGTTGCTTTCGAGTTTGAAGAAATGCCCCCGGAAGAAAATCAATTATTGGTTTATGGCAACGAGGAACTACTTTTTACAGCTATTAAAAACATAGTTATAAACGCTTGCAAATATTCTGAACAAGCTGCAAAAGTGAAGTTACACATACAACACGAAGCGGTACAAATTACTGTAGAAGATAATGGCAAAGGTATACCCGCCGAAGAACTTGAACATATATTCGAACCTTTTTACAGGGCACAGGAAAAAAAGACTAATGACGGTTTTGGGTTAGGATTATCGCTTGCTTCAAGAATAATAAAACTGCATAAAGGCAAAATAAAAGTAACGTCACAAGTAGACAAGGGAAGCGCTTTTACCATTTGGCTTCCTGTTGCTAACAACAAAACTGCCAAACCCTCTTTTGAGAAATAGGATTAAACGGTTATACTTCTTTTATTACCTGCTGTGCCTACGCAGTTGTTGTAATTAGTGCATTGGCATCCTTTCTTGAATCTAACCGTGTGTGTTGACCAACCCATGGAGCGGTCAGAGATTATAACGCTTGATAATCCATTGCTAAAGGCATTGGTTCAGGATCTTTAAGATCGTTAAAACAAAACCGGTTGCTTGAAAAAATTAGAACGCGATTAGAATTTGAAGTATTTGCGCTGCGCCGATGGTAATGAATAACGAACAGTAGAAGGCTAATTCTAATTAGATTCTAATGCACTTGTGTGTCTGTCTGTAGCAAATGTTATCTAACTTTATGCTTGCTTTTTCATAGTATACTTTTTTTAATTGTTGTTGTTTTGATTTTAGTGCTAAAGAGCCCACGGAACTGGTGGGCTCTTTTTTGGAAATGAAATAAATTGATAGTAGATTTCTTTAAATTGTAAAAAAACGTTTTATGAAATACGTTATGATAATAGCATTTGGTTTAAGCACCTCATTAGTAAATGGACAGGCTCACAGCAGGACACATGGAAGTCGCAAAAACACTGCTCCGGCACATGCAAACAAAACTTCCGTAACAAATGATTCAAAGCCAAATAAAAGCAATCTTCCACCCGGAACGGCCCTGCGCGGCGGCAAAATTGTGACACTACATCATGGCAAACATGATTATACCCCTGGCAGCCCCGTAGGTACTGGCGGCGCGGGTGGCAATACTATGAGTGGCTCTCAACAAGGCTCGGCCGAAGAAAATGCAATAGGTAAAAAAGCGGCTAACGAATTATTGAAGAAAAACAACAATACACGGCCCGACAAAAAGAAGCAGGATTAAGTTTGATGGCATTAAGAGTACCTGGATAAGGTGATGCAGTTACATCACTTCTTTATGTATTCGGATTATCTGCTTTACCATCTTTAATTACTTCAATTGGGAAGGTTTTAGACGTGTCGTAAAATTTTAGTTCCCTTATATCTGCCGGCAAATTAATTCCTTCCTCTTCAAGCCTTTTTTTTACTTTTTGAATAAGCTTACCTCTTGTTTGCAAAGTGCCTCTTCTAAAATCATCTGTAGTAACCCAGAAATAAACTTTCAGGTTTACTGTGCTTGCCGCTAATTCGTCTTCTGCTACAAAGCTCACATGTTTATCATCATTAATAACCCTGTCATCTTCTTTAAAACAGTTTTCAATGATCTCTTTTGCTTTTTCTATGTCATTCTCATAAGCTATGCCTACAATAAAATCTGACCTGAAAAAACCATTCTCGGTATAGTTATAAACAGGTTTTGTAAGCACATCAGAGTTGGGGATGTAGACATTTCGTCCATCAAACGTAACAATTTTGGTATACCTAAATTCCATAGACAATACTTTACCAAACACGTTTTCGATCTGCACTGTATCGTCTATATGAAAAGGACGATTAAAGGCAAGTATAATGCCTGCGAGGAAGTTCTCTGCAATATCTTTAAATGCAAAACCGATGACCAGCGCTGAAGCACCGGCAGTTGCCATAATTGCTGCAGCTATACTACTGAGCCCTGCAGTGTTAAGCGCAAGAAGAAAAATGGCAATCATCAGGATTAGCTTAATCGCTTTGCCTAAAAAGCCACTCATTAATGGATCATGAGATTTTCCCTTTATCCTTCTCTGAATGAGGTTAGTCATCCAATTGGCAACCAAAATGCCTATCACCAAAATCAGGATGGCCAATGCTATACGAGGTATGGCTTTAAGAAACGCGTTATAATAAACGGAAAGTCTTGTAACAATTTTATCCATACCAGAGGTTTAAGGTATAACAGGTGATAGGCTATAAAAGTTGGAAGTAATTTATTTTTAAAATCACTATACCATTTGGGGTAGTAACACAGAACGGTAATATGCCGGAGATTAATAAAAAAAGGGTAAAATGACTAGCTCAGTTTACCCTTTTTTACATTACACATGAAAAACACCGCTTACATATTGTTATTGTACTTGAATTGGGAGAATATTTTTGATACAGCCTCTCGAATTTTTGATTGATCCCGCATTTGATCTGGCTGTAAAATACCGGAGGCAAAGCCTTGCCAAACCTGCTTATTATTTTTTGTGTCTGTAAAGTTTATCATAAGAGTGCCAGGCTTTACATCAGTGTAACCAACGTTGTCACTAGTAAGTACTTTTTCTCCTGAAGACAAGGTAACATAACCATTGGTAGTGCGAAGACGACCAGGACGTTCTAGCACTGCAAAAGACACTAACATATCAGCCGTGCCCATTCCCATATTTTTATAACCACGGGAGTCAAGTTCGAACTGTACGGCGTCCTTTATCATCTTTCTCGACGACTCATTGTTAAAAACATAGACTCCATTCAGCCCGATAAAAAGCTGATCATTAGGAATTTTATCTATGTCCGTTGTCCAGCTATAAGTCTTGATGTTTTTAAAATTTTCAGAAACATCTACATTTTTCGCTACTGTCGGAGCCATTTTCCGGGCACATCCAAAC
>JALYZZ010000714.1 GCA_030948675.1 Bacteroidota bacterium
TCTTTAACCTCTGAAACTTTTCTAACATCGGCTTTTTGCGCTACCTTTCCATCTGCCTCCGCTACTTTGGCTAGTTGAACGGCGGGTGCCAAAGTAGCAACATTTTTTGTCTCAGTATTAACAGATGTAGAAGTTTCTACTTTTAAACCGGCACCCTTTATCTCCTCAACTTTCGTTAAATTGACAGGTGCCGAGTTACTATCTGTAGCTAATGGAGCTGGCGAAACATCTTTCTTTTTCTCAAATGAGATTACAGGTGTAGCGGTGTTTGAGCTTGTATTTAAGGCTTTAGCTACAACATTTGAATTGGCAGTTGAAGCCATCGTAATATCAAGAGTTTGAAGGTTGAACAGGCCCCAACCTTTTTCATTAAAATTCTTTAAATCAAAACCAAGATCCTTATTCTGAACAGCAAGATTGAATGTTTGCTCGGGATAAGCATTTTGAGCAAAACCTACCGTTAGACTATAATTACCGTCGGTAAGTTTTGGAATAATAAGATAGCCACTGGCCGTTGAACTATACAACTTGCTATTAAGAGATATGTAGAAGGGCTGTTTAGCATCAGACTGTATAAATATAAAATGCTTTTCCTGGGCAGAAAGGTTGTTCAGAAAGAAAGAAAGTAATAAAATATTGAGCAGATATTTCATTTAGATTTAATTAGATAAGTTTTTTTATTTGACTTATTTAAAACAAAGCTATAGAAAAACAAGGTTGTGAGACTATAGCACAATTTTAAACATGTTTGCTAAAGCATCTATAGCAAAAACAGTGCTTACGATTTTAGCACTGGAAAAAAATTTCTTTAAAGATTATGGTCAGGGGACTAGTTAAAGAATAAATATTAAAATAGGGTAAAGAACATTGCTATTGCCTTTACTTTATCGCTTTTAATTATTCATTATCTAATAAGACTTGCATATACTAGGGCTTCAAATTTTGCTGCAATATCCCCATGAGAATTTGGTGTATGTTGAGTCATGATCAGACAAACAAGATGCTTTTTGGGATCGGCCCAATAAGTAGTTCCATAGTAGCCTCCCCATGAAAAAGAACCTTCACTTCTTGGACTTCTTGCTGCTGATTTTGCTGACGTAACACTAAAGCCAAGACCAAAATTATCGGCGCCGTTGTAAAGAAAATCGAGTTGCGGGCTCGTCATTAATTCCACCGACCGAGGCGACAAAACTCTATGACCATTATAAATTCCTCGGTTTAAAAGCATTTGCATAAAAATGGCATAATCAAATGCCGTAGATGATAGGCCTGCGCCACCAGAAAAATACTTTTTATTTATTAAGGGATAATCAGGGTCGATGTTTTTAAATGTGTGGCTCCATTTGATAATATGATGAAGAGAATCTTCGGTGTAAACTGATGGAAGGCGGCTGGCCTTCGAAGCAGGCAAATTGAAATAAGTATTCTGCATACCCAAGGGTTCGAAAATGTTCTTTCTAAAAAAATCTTCAAGCGTCATTCCGCTTATTACCTCTACCAAACATCCAAGAAGGTCGCTATTTAAACCGTATTGCCATTTTTCTCCCGGCTGAAATTGAAGGGGTAACTTTGCCAAATGCTTCATTTGAGTGAGAAGGTCAGCATTGAAATAGCCAAGTCCTGAAGGAATATGGGCCTTTGTGTAAATAGCACTTCCCCTTGCGGTACCAATATCTGTATAGTCAATGCCGGAAGTATGCGTAAGTAAATCACGAAAAGTAATATTTCGTTTTGCAGGAACGGTAGTATAAGTTGTATCGGCAGCGTTGTACTTATCTATCACCAGTGGATTACGAAACTCCGGGATGAAGTCGGCTATAGACTGATCCAGCAATAACTTGCCCTGCTCATAAAGCATCATAATAGCAACGCTGGTTATCGCTTTTGTTTGACTCATGATGCGAAAAATGGCATCCTTATTCATCGGCTTTTTTGTTTCAGCATCTGCAAATCCATATCCTTTGTACTGAATTACCTGGTTATCCTTTACTACAATTGTTACCGCACCTGTAAGGTAATTTTTAGAGATATAGTTGTTGATTACGGCATCAATTCGATGTAAGCGATTATAATCGATAGAACCATTTTGTTTATCATTAAATTGAATAACCTGTGCCTTACTTGCTTGTGAAAACAATAATAGCGTAAGAAAGGCGCTATAAACCATTGGCAGAATCTTCATTTGATTTACTTTGTTTATTTGAAGATAGTATTAAAAAGATGTGAATGCATTAAGTCTTGCAGGTAATCTCTCACTGTAGGAGGCATTAAACACGGTATATCAATTTTTTTGTGTAAGGGAATTAAGCCTGGGAAAACACAAAACGCAGACAATTGCTTGTCTGCGCCTTAAAGTTGATCAAATTAGCCTTTTACCAGCTTCCACCCGAACCTCCTC
>JALYZZ010000716.1 GCA_030948675.1 Bacteroidota bacterium
TTCCAACACTTTTATTTGCGCGATCTGATCGGCTTTTTTATTATCGACGGTTACCGCCTGCCCGAGATATGAATTGGCTTCAGCCGAAATAGAGTTGATTCTGTTGTCGGTTTTGAACTCTTTTGTATTTAATTCAACAGCATTAAGTTCACGTGCTACAGTATCAATTCTGTCGTTCAAAAATTTAATCGTGCGAACACTTGCTACGTTTTTATCTTCAAGGCCCGCTCCGTTATATACCTCAATCAATTTATTAATAATCATTACTGCCCGCTCCGGGATCTCATCCAGCATAGAGATTTCGATAATACCACCCATGTCGTGTGTTAACCTTACATCTATGGCACCTTTGTACTTTTTTGTCTCAGCCTCTCTATCAGTAAAAAACACGCGGTATCCGTTGGGATCAAGTTTGGTGTCTGGTTTTCTGTCTATTACCAGCTTACCAAAATCGCTTTGAAATTCCTCTCCATAATTAATCGTTTTTTGAGAATTGTTTTCTGTAATGACAAAACTGTTTTCCTTTAAAGCTATTTTAAATCCGGTTGGTCGTGCGTTTCGTTCTTCGTTAACCACCCTTATTGAAAATGGCGACTGCTCCCCAAAAATGGGTGAGGCAGTTACCCGCCCTTCGCGATAGATATTTATATTTAAATGAAGAGAATCTACAACTTTACGCATAATGGAATAAGACCGGATAATATCCATCTCATTTTGTACGTCGTTATTTTGGGTTACCAGGCCCATTTCTTTGAGCGTCTTATACTCAGAGTTTCCGCCATCTTCCTGGCTTTTAATAAGCAGAAAAGCAGATATTTTGCTAACAGGCATTGTATAACGCAAATAAATTTTAGAAGCTACAATGCATAATACCACGCTTACAATAAACCAGGGAAGAACACCAATAATTTTATAAATGAACTTTTTGACATCGAACTGGCTGCCTGCTGGTATGGCAAATTCGTTGTCTGTTGTATTAATTGGGTAACTCATTTCTTTTTGTTTAAACCACTTGAAACTTTATGTTACAAATTTATTTTCTTAAGACTGTAATTGAAAGTGCAATTATACTTGCAAGCGTAGCAACTATAGATGAGACGCGGGAAAAATCCTCGAACTGGCTCTTTGTCTTCTCTGCCTCTACGTAAACAATATCGTTTCTTTGTAAATAGTAATATTTAGAGGTAAAAACAGCCTTATCGGTAAAATCGAGCTGACCCACCTCGCGGTTACCACTACTATCGCGGATGACCCGCACATTGGTTCGACGGCTATAAGTTGTCATATCGCCTGAAAGACCTAAAGCTTCTAAAATTGTCACCCGCTCGCCGGGAACTAAAAAACTTCCCGGGCTTTTCACCTCGCCTAACACAGAAAAACGAAAATTTGTAAACTTTACTGATATCAGCGGATCTTTTAAATATTTAGATACCCGCTCTTTTAACCGCTCTTTAAACTCCTCTCTTGATAGACCTGCCGCATGAATCTTACCCATTATCGGAAACTCGACATCGCCCGCATTGTCCACCAAATATCCATTATTTGAAGTTGCGGCACCCGCACCGGCGGATGTGGTGGAGTAAGTATTCAATAAGATGGCGGTAGCCTCATTTGCTCCCGCAATTTTTATGTCTAATATGTCGTCGGGCATAATAATAACGCTCGGCTTTGGCAGCAATGGAAGATGGACGACTGCAGAGTCACTGAGGTTATTGAAGTACTTAATATTTTTGGTAGAAATGCAGGAAGTACCATAAAAGCAAACTATAAAAGAAGAAAGAGCAATGGAGAGGAACCTATTACTTGAATTTTTTGAAGAAAAAAAATAGCATGCCTCAAGAGTTTTGAACATAAAGTATTAGATAAATATTTTTTCTATTCGCTTGTTTCAAGAACGTAAGACTATATGAAACATTGTGAAAGGGCAAAAATTAGCCGAACCAAAACCAAAAATAAATTTTGAACACCAATAAGCAAAGGAAATTAAAAAACTCTGCTTTGTGATAATTTAATTAACCTGTTGAGTTAACCTCCTTTACGACGTCTTCAGAACCGTAAATGGGCCAGTTTTACCGATATGTATATACTTGCAAGCGGTGCATTGCTGATCATTCAACTACTTTCCTTAGCTCTTATATTATACTGGTCATCCACCTTTTGCCCGAGTTAATATTTGTAGTGCTAATGCCCGTCAACTCCAATCAGTTTTACACATACCCCAATTCGATTTAACCGTTTTTCTTTACAATCTAATTACAGCGGCCTTCGTTTTCATATTGTTACTACGGTAACGCGGTTTTAAAGTCCTATATCCAAACATCCAATAATCCGATTTTCTTCATGAAAAACCTAACGCATTTAGCGGTAGCATTACTACTATTTTGCTCCTGCCAAAAAGTTGATTTATTAGTTACCCCTGGAAAAGTTGTATCGGGAAAAGAAATTTCCCCTGCTTCCTCAGCTCAGAATTTGGGGCATGTTTTTTCCGGTACAAACATTTCCTGGAAACTTCACCCGCTCGATGCGGGCAATACTCCCTTATTTACCTTTTCGCCCGGTCAATCCAGCGGTTATTGCCTGTTAATGGTAGATAATGGTTTGCTGGATGGTGCCACACCAGTCAACGCCTTTAGGTTTGTGGCAGTTAACATAGAAAGCGGCTCTTCGAAAATCGTTACCGTTAAAGGGGCTGACGGCAACCCAGCCGGATATTCTCTTGGCAGAATCACTTATAGCATTTTTGGTACCGATAAAAAGTTTTATGTAGCTACACAAGGTACTCCTGACGGCGGCGGTCGTTTGGTTCAATATGATCCGGCAACACAAACTGCCAGAGACCTTGGTAAACCTTTTAAACGGGGTACTTCCGGGCTTGACATAGCTGTACTAAACATAGGTGTTGATGGCGCCCTGTACGGTGGCTCGTCGGGAGGTGAGGGGGAAGTAATGACTTTTAGGTATGACTACAAAAGCTTTTATGTAGACGCTACTCCACTCGATACTACATCAAGGTATGTAACCAGTGTTTCCGGAGACAGCAGGTTTACCTACGCTGTTTGTGGAAAAAATAATTGGTTTTTATACGCCATCGACAGGCAGACAGGCGAAAGGAGAACCCTTAAAAGCAATATGGGCAGCAGTGTGTCTATTGACATTGCCAGCCATACCGATGCGCCTTATGCTCATTCTGTTGCCACACATTACCGTCTTTCGGGTTTTACTGCTATGGCCCTGCCCGAGTATGAGAGACCCCTGACTAACCGGATGGTATGGGTTCCCTACTCAGATACAGACCCTACCGTTCCACAGGTTTTTTGGAGCGATGCAGATAAGAAAGTGGTGTACAAAAAATCGAACGGCCAAACGGGTGCGATAGCGGTCGCCGGCTTGCAGGAGGACATTTATCCTACTACCGGCCCAATGATGTACTTCAACGATAAATTGTATCTGGTATGTTACAAACAAGGTTTGTTGGGAACCTACGCACCCGGCGAAGGTTTTAAAAAAGTAGGCAGCACCAGTATGGGTATTCAAACAATGCTTTTGGCTCCGGCAAACAGCCCTGATGCCGGTAAGATATTTTTGGCAGGGTATCCAAAAGGCGGACTGTTGCAGTACACCCCGGTGCAGGACTGGTCGGTAAACATATCAGGATTTAACAACGCAAATGGAGGCTATGCTACCACTTCTTCTAACCCCAGGCAGAGCGCTTTATTTCAGGATGCCGATGCATCGGGCACGCATGGCTCTATGAGTTTGCTGGCAATAAAATACACGAAAAACGGTTACATAGCAGGCGCAGGCAACAACGACCGCATTACGCTTTCTTCAGGTCGTGAATTAAGTATGGGCAGCTATAAAAACGGAGCAGTTCGCAACCTTTATTTACCCGAATTTGCTAACTACAATTTCCAGTCAATGTGCCTTTCTAAAGACAGCAATTACATTCTTGTAAGTGGTGTTCCAAAAAACGGTACGGTCGAAAAATTGTATAAATACGATCCTGCTGCGAACCAGGTAGTTGCTGCCTGGGACCTTCCTCTTTGGGACGATTTAAACAGTACCCTCTGTGTACTGACCAATGATTTGCTGGTAGGGTACTGCGGTGATGCACTGTTTATATTTGACCTCACAAAAGGACAGATCATATACAAAGAGGTGCTTCATAAAAAAATCTGCTCTATTATCATGGGGCCAGATAACACGCTTTATGTAAATTATATGAACTCAACAGTATTTAACTATAAAATTGCGAAATACAACTTTAATGTTACTGATCGTTCAAATATTACAACAACATCATCACCAATTACAGAATTAAACGATGAGGATATGAATGAAAGAAGTAAACCTACAGGCATGCTGGTAGTGTCAAATAAAGCCACCGGCAGTAGTGACTTATATATTTCGGGTTTATTCTCGCTGTATAAAATAAGATTGTAAAGGTTTTTCATGGGTACGGATATAGGACGAGGCTGCCGCTGGGAAGTGGCAGCCCATTTTTAATTTGAAAAGCCCTTGTACGACCCGAATGGATGTTACAAATTGCACCAAGTTTTCTATAATATATTCGCACACAAAACGAGTTTATATTCATGCGGCTGATTAAGGTTAAAGTATTTGTAGAGTCTCTTACTGCTCACACAAGCCAGTTTTTTACCGGGTTATACATGCTGCAGGAACAAGGCGTGGTAAACGTTTCACTACAGCAAGGCAGATATGCCTCTGATGCACTCATACGCCTTCAGGTTAATGAGATACCTGTTTACATTGACCTTGCCGATCATGCTAATATTAACGTGGATGAATACGAACGGTGTGCTTTTTATTTTAAAAGAATGCTGCTAAAAACCGATGCTGCATGCCAACAAAAGCTCAGGCCTTATGGATTAAACTATGCAGTGTATCATAAGGGTGACTATACAATTACCAGAAGTCTTTATTCGGGCAATACAAGGCATGTAGTAAGATCGTTTTTACGGGCAACCCCTTTTATGGCCAATCTGGTTAATATGGATTTAGGACATCACATTGCCCGCGTTCATCATTTTGAGCAGGAAGCGTCTTTTTTAACAGATCCAAAAGTCATCTTTAGTGCAAAGTTGTGGAAGCCGGAAAAAGTTAAGTTGTCAGAAAAAAAACAACAACGACTGGCTATAAACCAGCAAAGAATTGCAATTGTAAGAGAAGCAAAAAAAAGATTGGGAGCAAGTTTCACTGGTGGAATAAACATAGATGAATATGCTGCAGAAGTTGCTGCTGATGCGCTCGTTGATAATACCGGTTTCTCTAAAAGAAAAAGCTATTTACAACTTTTAAAAAATTGCAGCATTGGTATTGCCAATGCAGGACTTGAAGACTCAATCGGTTTTAAACTGGCAGAGTATGTATGTATGAGCAAGGCAGTAGTAACCTCTCCTATTAACCAATATTTGTTGCCCGGCGATTTTGCCGAAAACAAAAATTACCTGTCATTCAATAATACTGCAGAAGAGTGTGTACATAAGTGTTTGGAGTTACTACAAAACGAAAGCTTGCGCCACGAGATGATGCAAAACAACCGCGAATACTACCGGCATTACCTTCATCCTGCAAAGTTGGTAATGAACATACTAACTGCAATTACAAGTAGTTAGTGGTGCTATTGGTTGCCGACACTTACCACCAGATTTCATTGCTATTAAAGCAAGCTGAAAAGAGTCGTATTTACCAGAACAATAAATTCCAGCTATCACCTGCGTTGCCTAATACAAAATGGTAATTATTTTCCTGCTGTTTCCACAACAACAATTATCTTTCATTTACAAACTAACGCATGTCATTTATTATCATCTTTTGCTGCATTGTTGCGCTTATTTTACTAATCTCCTGGGGAAAGATTAATCCTTTTCTTGCTTTTTTAGTTGTTTCTATTACCGCCGGTCTTTTGCTTGGGATACCTTTTAATAAGATAATGACGTCTGTGCAGAAAGGGATTGGAGACACGCTAGGTTCATTGGTAATTATTATTGCCCTGGGAGCGATGCTTGGTAAATTGGTTGCTGACAGCGGCGCTGCGCAAAAAATTGCAGCGGTGATGATGACCTCTTTTGGAACAAAATATATACAATGGGCATTAGTGGTTACCGGCTTTATTATCGGTATTCCATTGTTTTATGGTGTCGGGTTTGTGCTGGTTGTACCCCTTATTTTCTCTGTCGTTTACCAGTATAAATTGCCGGCTGTGTATATTGGGTTACCTATGCTTGCAGCTTTGTCAGTTACTTTCGGTTTCCTTCCGCCTCACCCCTCTCCCACAGCCCTTGTGGTACAGTTTCATGCAAATATTGGCCTGACACTTTTATATGGATTAATCTTATCAATTCCTGCCATTATTATTGCCGGCCCTTTGTATTCAAAAACCTTAAAAAACATCCATTCAATTCCCCTAAAAACGTTTCAACCACATACGCTTACAGCCGATCAGCTTCCAAG
>JALYZZ010000041.1 GCA_030948675.1 Bacteroidota bacterium
GGCACATCCCCTTCTACTGTCAATAAGACGCTGTCTGTAGATTAACGGCTGTTAAAAATTCTTTCGCTGCTGCTGAATAGCACTGGTAAATGTGGCACTTTATAATGACGGCTAAAGTTATCGGCCAAATCAGTTATCGCAAATTGTTTCTTAAAAAGCGGAACAGTCTCATCCTTATCCATTCTGCGTTAAACATTTCTCCGTAGTGTGGTGCATTTGGTACGATAGTCAATTCGTTTTTTACTCCTGTAATCGTCAACCAACTACTTAATAACTTTGATTGTGTGTTAGGCACCGACTCATCTTTTTCGCCTTGAACAATAAAAAAAGGTGGATCATCTTTATCAATATACGTAACAGGACTTGCGCGTTTTGCAAGGTCAGGACGATCGATAGGTGTGGCACCCAGAAGTACTGCAACGGCACTGCGCCCATTATTAACGGCAGTATCAGGATTATTAAAAATAGCAACCAGGTCTGATGGTCCGTAAAAGTCTAACACACACTTTATTTGAAACCGGCTTTTTTTGCCTCTCGGGTAAAACGCCTCGACATTATTGTTGTTGGAAAGTGCAAGCAAAGAGGCAAGATGCCCACCTGCCGAGAAACCAATTAACCCAATTTTATTCTTGTCAAGCTTGTATTGGTCAGCATGTTCATATAAATACTCAACCGCCTGATTACAGTCCTGTATCTGGGCAGGGAAAGGGGCAGTGGTTGAATAGCGATAATCGATTGAAGCAAGTGCATAGCCACTATCGATGAACCTCCTGATGGTATTCTTCATATAGCTCATGTCAGCATACTTATCATTAAGCATCCAGGCGCCTCCATGCACCCATATAATGAGGGGCGTATTTGCTTTTGAATTGGCAGGAAGGTAAATGTCTAGGAGATGTTTTTGCAGCGTGTCAGCGGCATAAGGAATATTGCTATAAGAAATGGTTGCCGCAGGAAAAATTTGTTGTATACGTGGAGGAGCTTGTGCTGTAGTTTTATTAAACAACACAATTAAGAATGCAAAGCCGGTAATCTTCCTGATTAAAGGGGTTTTTTTCATAATTACACGTTAAAGGAAAGAAGTACATGAACAATTATTTTTTATTGTATGGCTATCGATCAACTCTTACCACGCAATTCCATAATCCTCGCCATTATTACTGGAGCCACCCCAAAAGCTGCCATGTTTCCAGTCGAAATAAATACCATTAATAGGGCCGCTTGTTCGATCTTCGAAAGTCATCACGTACCCCATTTTTTTTAATTCGTTTCTTACAGCCTCCGGTGTTTTGATGTGCAATAAAATGTTGCCTGGACGAGGTTTTCGGTCATCGGTCTTTGATCCGCCAAGTGAGAGCCAAAGTTGGTTTGTATTAATGTTTTGTGCTTCTGCAGCCTGCTGTGGGGTCATACCAAACTCTGAAATGTTCAAAAAGAATTGTAACAGGTTTTGGTCCTGTGTATCGCCGCCTTGTACAGCAAAAGATAAATATGGTTTTCCGTCTTTCAGCGCCATCGTTGGCGTCAATGTTACCCGAGGTCGCTTGCCAGGCTCAAGTACATTAAACGGATTTAAAGTAGAATCAAGTACAAAGCTTTGCATTCGCTGGCTCATGCCTACCCCGGTATTTCCTGCTATGCAGGCAGGTAGCCAACCGCCGCTAGGTGTTATCGACACCACCCATCCTTCTTTATCCGCTGCCTCTACGCTGGTTGTTCCCATCCATAATTTATCATGATAGTCAGTTATACCAAGGGTATTGCGCAGGTCATGTGTGGGCGCAAAATTTCGTTGTGTAGTGTCCGGCTCAAATCCCCGTCTTTTCAATAATTGCAGGTAAGGATTTTTTTTTCCTTCAAAAGGATATGGATCACCAGGGCCGATAGCCGGATTATTTTTATCAAACGTAATGAGTGCCGCACGCTGCTTTGCGTATTCTTTACTCAGCAACCCTTTTATTGGTTCTGCGGGTGGAAAATTGGGGTCGCCGTAATAAAAATCCCTATCAGCAAAAGACAGGTTCATCGCCTGGTAAAGTGTGTGAATATACCTGGCAGAGTTATAGCCCATATTTTTCACATCAAAGTTCTCTAAAATGTTCAGGGCTTGCAGCAATACAGGACCTTGGGTCCATTGCTGCAACTTATACACGTCAATTCCCTTATAGTTTACTTTGAGCGGCTCTTCTTCAACTGGTTTCCATTTTGCCAGATCGTTCATTGTGATCATTCCCCCTTGCTCCTGACTTCCTCGTACAAACTCCTTCGCTATGTCGCCTTTATAAAACCGGTCATACGCGGCCATAATTGCCTCTTTACGGTTGCTGCCTTTTTTTAGGGCTGTCCTCTCGGCCTCTACCATTTTTGTAAGCGTTTGCAAAAGGTCGTTTTGCACAAAGATCTCGCCTGCTTCCGGCGCTTCCCTTTTCTCGCCAGGGTGAGTTAATAGCACTTTTTTACTATAGGGCCACCGTCTGATAGAGTCCTTGTATTTTTCAATGCTATTGGCTGTTTGTGCTTCAATGGGATAGCCGGAAGCCAGTTGCATTGCAGGTGCAAGCACTTGTTCCAAACTCATGGTTCCGAAATTAGCAAGCATATAACAAAGACCTCCGGGAGTGCCGGGTGTGGTAGCCGCCAACGGACCGTATTCAGGTGGAAAATTGTACCCTTTGCTCTTAAAAAAGTCCACAGTAACTCCCGTTGGCGCTACACCCATTGCGTTGATTGCAATAACCTTCTTCGTTTTTGGATTGAATATAAGCGCCTGGGTTTCTCCGCCCCAACTCAATACATCCCACATAGTACAGGTAGATGCAAGCATTGCGCAGGCAGCATCAACAGCATTACCGCCCCGGGTAAAAATCATTGCTCCTGCAGTAGCGGCCAAAGGCTTGCCGGTAATAGCCATCCAGTTTTTGCCATGCAACGGTGGTTTCTGCGTTTGTTCTACAACAGCTTTTTGTGCTGTTACCTGCTCAATAAAGATCAAAAAACCAAGTGCGGCTAGAAGATTTTTCACAATAAGATAATTAATACTCTAAAGTTAATCGGAACCATTGAATTGTTTGGATTTATGGCTCCAAACGCTAGTTTTAATTACATTATCTACGTCTCTCATCGACAGCAGAGTTGTTATTTTTTTTTTAGTGTCAGCCTTCTTACTACCAGAGGGCCTAACCGGATCGCCATCTTTCCTACTGGTACAAATGCATTGTCTGTATTTTTTTCCTGAGCTTCCTGCTCAGGAAATGTAGTTTCTTTTTCCATACCTGACTTTACTTTAATCTGCCAATAAGATACATGCAACACACCATCAGGTTGCGTATGATCTTAACTATGATTCCTCGCTATGTCTTGCCTATATTCAAAGTAATTTTTTTACTTAAAAATGAGCAACTATATTTGCGGCATGAAAATGAGCATGCACAAACACCATCATCATTTCTTGCCTTAGGGTGGGCCATTGTTGTATTGTGCATTCACTATAAAACATTAAAGGGCTTACCTCGGTAAGCCTTTTTTTTGTCTATAATACAAGGATAAGCTGGCCAAAAGAGGCAGAAACGTATTAAAATTATCAATCTAAAACATCCTCTGTTTGCGGAGGGCGGGAGGGTAAATCATGGTTCTCAAAATAGCTATTCAAAAATCGGGAAGACTAAATGAAGACAGCATGAAGCTGTTAAAAGAATGCGGTATTGATATTGCAAACGGAGTAAATAAGCTGAGGACCGAGGCTAGCAACTTTCCGATAGAAGTATATTTCTTACGGGATGACGATATACCTCAGTATGTAGAAGATGAAGTGGCTGACATTGGGTTCGTAGGCGAAAACGTAGTGTACGAAAAACATAAAAAAGTAGAAGTAGTAGAACAATTGGGTTTTGGCAAATGTAGATTAAGTATTGCAGTAAGCAGGAATGAAGAATACAATGACGTCTCTTATTTGCATGGTAAAAGAATAGCCACTACTTACCCCGTGATTGTGAAAAAGTTTATGGAAGAAAGGGGCGTGCATGCAGAAATACATGAAATAAGTGGAAGTGTTGAAATTGCTCCCGGTATTGGTCTTGCCCATGCCATTTGCGACCTGGTAAGTAGCGGTTCTACTTTGTTTATGAATGGATTGAAGGAGGTGGAAACCGTTTTACAATCGCAGGCAGTTTTAATTAAGAGCAGTAATCTAAATGGCGAGAAACAACGGTTACTCGATAAATTATTATTTAGGATAAAGGCAGTAAAAAGATCGAAAAATAATAAGTACGTGCTGCTAAACGCTCCCAACGAAAAGTTGTCAGAGATAATAAGCCTTCTTCCCGGAATGAAAAGCCCCACTGTTTTGCCACTTGCTGAAAGTGGCTGGAGCAGCGTGCATAGTGTATTGAAGGAAAGTGATTTTTGGGAAATTATCGAAAAATTGAAGAACGCCGGAGCACAGGGGATATTGGTTGTGCCAATTGAAAAGATGATAATATGACTGTAAGAACAGCAACATGGCAATAATGTCGGTTGTGTATTTACTATTTTTTATAATAGAATGTATGATCGCAGGTGTCTTTGCAGGTAAGTAGTGAAATATAAATAGCGCGTGCATTGAAGTCGATCTAAATAAAACGAAAGAATGGAAGAGTTTAAAATTTTGGATTATAACCAAAGCATGCTGGAAGAAATGATGCAATTGTTTTACGATACCGTTCACACGGTTAACGCAAGGCATTACAAAAAAGAACAATTGAACGGCTGGGCCCCAGCAAACTCAGATAAGAGATTTTGGGAAGAACGTTTAAAGAAGAATGTCTGCAAAGTGGCTTTCATCAATAACCAGATGGTAGGTTTTACAGAATTGGTAGACGATGGCCACGTAGATACCTTGTACGT
The DNA here is from genome assembly GCA_030948675.1 of Bacteroidota bacterium. GTDB lineage: Bacteria > Bacteroidota > Bacteroidia > Chitinophagales > Chitinophagaceae > Segetibacter. The sequence goes on from JALYZZ010000041.1 coordinate 4,882, forward strand.
ACACAAAGATTTTCAGCGTAGGAAAATTGCTGCTAACCTGATAGAAGAAATAATGCAGATTGCTGAAAAAAGGAACTACCAAGTGTTGACAACAGAAGCAAGTATAACAGCAAAACCATTTTTTGAAGCGCACGGATTTAGAGTTACCAGGATAAAGAAAAAACTTTATAACGGTAAAGATTTTACGAATTATAAAATGACAAAAGAGCTTTAATTATGTTAGCGTTGTATGAGTATCCTGAAAAGAAGGCCTGGAAAAAGCTTTTATTGCGACCAACATTAGATAATTCGTCCCTGGAGGCAAGTGTGTCAAATATTTTAAAAGAGGTAAAGTATTCAGGCGACGACGCCGTAAGAAGGTTTGCATCTATGTTTGATAAGGTAACTATTAATAAATTTAAGGTTACTGACGAGGAAATAGAGGAGGCTGGCAGTCTTATTAGTGAAGAATTGAAACAAGC
>JALYZZ010000068.1 GCA_030948675.1 Bacteroidota bacterium
TCTTGTTGCATTGCCACCACAACTGCAGCAGATCTTTGCTTTTATTGCCGAACCCGGCATTGTTATGCTCATTGCACTTGCTTTTGCCACCTATAAAATAGGAATTCAACAGGGAAAAAAGGTCAAAGACATCATGATATTATATGCCGACTCGGTCAAAGACGTTGCAGGCATACTACTGATTATCGGCAGTGCAGGCGCTCTAAAACAGGTGCTGATAGATAGTGGTATTAGCCAACAGATTGCAACACAACTCAACGGTATCAATATTCACCCACTGCTGCTAGCTTGGCTGATTGCTGCCATTATACGTATCTGTGTCGGTTCTGCGACTGTCGCTGGTTTAACTACTGCCGGTATCCTCGCTCCCGTAATAGCACACTCGCATGTAAATGCTAATTTAATGGTGCTTTCGATTGGTGCTGGCAGCCTTGCCTGCTCTCATGTAAACGACTCCGGCTTTTGGCTATTCAAAGAATATTTTAACCTTACCATTAACCAAACACTTAGGTCGTGGACCATGATGGAAAGTATTATAGCAGTGGTTGGATTAGCAGGCGTGATGCTTCTAAACCTTGTTGTTTAATTTATAGCCTCGATTGAATGTAAAAAATATACATTCTTATTTTATCTTTTTGCCGGTAGGCAACATTATTCCGCTTCAAATGCCGTTGCATCGCTCTTTTGTACTAAGGCAATTGTGGTAGCAATGCCTACCTTTAGTATTTAAAATGTTTCTAACAACAACTAAATGGAGCCAAATACACCTGAAGCACGTTTCGCTCAAACCGGCTTAACCCTTCCTCAACCACCAAAACCGCTCGGCGTATATAAACCCTTTCTAATAGACGGTAATCATCTGTATGTTTCTGGTCATGGACCCTTGCAAAACGACGGCACGTTGATTATCGGAAGGATTGGCGGAACCATGGACATAGAAAAAGGCCATCTTGCTGCCCGTCAGGTTGGGTTGACTATTTTGGCAACAATAAAAGCAAATATGGGTAGTCTTGACAAAGTAAAGCGGGTGATAAAAGTGCTGGGAATGGTAAATTGTACCGCTGACTTTGAAAAGCATCCCTACATCATCAACGGTTGCAGTTTGTTATTCAAAGAAATTTGGGGAGCAGAAAGCGGCGTAGGAGTTAGAAGCGCGGTTGGCATGGGTTCTTTGCCAGATAATATTCCAGTTGAGATTGAAGCAATATTTGAGCTGTGGTAAAGCGGCAACCATTGAAATTGTGGACGCAACATTTCGTCTTATTCACCAACAAATTTTTATTAAAAGCTAATAACTGTTTAACAGCAAGCAAAAACAATATTCAGAGAAAGAGATGAAAGAATGGTTTGAGATAAAAAACATTGAGCTGGTAGATTCTCCTGCTTTGATAATTTACAAGGAGAGGGTTGAACAGAACATTCAGGTACTATTGTCTATGGTCGATGATGTGAAAAGGTTAAGGCCACATGTGAAGACTCATAAAACGATGGAAGTTTCTTTGATGCTAATAGAGGCAGGCATCAATAAGTTTAAATGTGCAACAATAGCAGAAGGTGAAATGCTTGCAATGGTCGGCGCAGCAGATGTGATGCTGGCTTACCAACCTTTAGTACCAAAGCTTCAGCGCTTTATTTCATTAATTAAAAAATATCCGCAGACTTCTTTTTCATGCTTAACAGATAACGAGGCTTCAGCAAAATGTATTGCAAATGCCGCCGTTAGCAATGGTATCGCAATAGACGTTTTTATCGATATCAATGTCGGGATGAACCGCACCGGCATAGCTCCCAACGACGGTGCTGTAGCGCTTTACGAAATGTGTTATCAGCTAAAAGGCCTGCGACCTCTTGGATTGCACGTGTATGATGGTCAATTTAGAAACCCGGATATAGCACAACGGACAAAAGATTCTGACGAAGCATTTGTGCATGTAGAAAGTTTGAAAGCGAGCTTAATTAAAAAAGGCTTTACTGCACCAACCATCATTGCAGGAGGCTCTCCTACGTTTCCAATTCATGCAAAAAGAAAAGAGGTGGAATGTAGTCCTGGTACTTTTATTTTTTGGGACAAGGGTTATCAATCCTGCTGCAGGGAGCAACCTTTTGTTACGGCTGCATTGGTTGTTTCACGCATTATTTCTTTACCCGGTGAAAACAAAATATGTCTTGATCTCGGACATAAATCAATTGCGTCAGAGAATGAGTTAAGTAAACGTGTTCACTTTTTAAATGCACCTGGCTTACAATTTACCGGGCACAGCGAGGAACATCTGGTCGCAGATGTAAGTAAGGGCCACAACTATCAGCCAGGTGATGTTTTATATGGGTTGCCTTATCACATTTGCCCTACCTGTGCATTGTACGAACGCGCTCTTGTTGTACAGAATAATGAAGTGATGACCGAATGGAAAATAATTGCAAGGGACAGGAAAATTACCGTGTAACCTACTACATACAATAAATGTTCATCATTGATGCCCATCTTGACCTTAGCATGAATGCCCTTGAATGGAATCGTGACCTGACACAACCTGTTGCAGTTATCAATGCAAGGGAAGCAAGCATGCCAGACAAGCCCGACCGCGGTAAAGCCACCGTTTCATTGCCCGAACTGAGAAAGGGAAACATAGGGCTGGTGGTAGCTACACAACTTGCGAGGTACGTTTCTCCGGATAATTCTTTACCCGGCTGGCACTCGCCTGAGCAAGCGTGGGCGCAAACGCAGGGACAGTTGGCCTGGTACCGGGCAATGGAAGAAGCGGGTGAAATGACGCAGATTAAAGACCTGGAATCACTCGAAAAACATTTGTTAGTATGGAAAAATAACAGCGTTAATGATCAAAAACCGGTAGGCTATATTTTGAGCCTGGAAGGGGCCGATTCATTAATAACACTACAACATTTGGAAAGAGCATGGCAGTATGGATTGCGTGCAGTGGGCCCCGCACATTATGGACCAGGCCGGTATGCTAACGGAACCGACGCACAAGGCACAATGGGGGCAAAAGGTATTTTGTTGCTAAAAGAAATGGATAGACTAAACATTATCTTAGATGCAACACACTTATGTGACGATGCTTTTTGGCAAGCCCTTGCTTATTTTAAAGGCCCTGTATGGGCAAGCCATAATCTTGCAAGGGCGTTGGTAAATCACAACCGTCAGTTTAGCGACGACCAGATTATAGCGCTTATTGAAAGAGACGCAGTAATCGGGGGAGCACTTGATGCATGGATGATGGTTGCAAATTGGGAAAGAGGAAAATCCACCCCTTTGCAATTGAATGTAACGCTCAACACGCTTGTTGACCATTTTGACCATATATGCCAAATAGCAGGCAATGCTTTACATATTGGCATTGGCAGCGATTTAGACGGTGCTTTTGGAAAAGAACAATGTCCGTACGATGTTGAAACAATTGCTGACACTCGAAAAATCATCCATTTGTTGAGAAGCCGTGGGTATACGACAGAGGATATTGAAAACATAATGCACGGTAACTGGGTTCGTTTTCTAAGAGATGCTTGGAAATGATGAGTTGTTATTATCATGCACCCAATCAAATTGCTATAGCTGGCATAAGTTTTATTTTGCAAGTAATCATCCCATTCAAAATTTCTTTATGAAAAAAAAGTCGCTTATCCTCGGATTACTGTTTACTACCGGTATCTTGATGACTGATGCTCAAATAGAACGAGCCAATGTATTGGTAGGTGGAGATATTGCTAACTTTAGGCTAACCCTCGACGAGCCATCAACATTTTCAGCAGACATAAAGCCAAAAGCTGCTGTTTTTATAAAAGACAATACTGCCCTTGGTGCTTACGCTCACGTCGGTTTAAATACACAACGAGGAAAGGGAACGGATTTTCTTTATGGTCTTGGTTTCTTAGCCCGGCAATACATAAGTAGTAATGCCATACCTGCAGTAACGCATACTCGGTTTTTTGCTGAAGCTAATGTAGGGATCGAAGGTGAAAATCATTCTAAATCAAGCACCAATACTACCACAAACGGATTGGGCATCGGCATCGGTCCGGGATTGGCTTATTTTATAACACCTAATATTGGTTTAGAAGGATTGGTTCTCTACCAGGGCATATTGGGTTTTGGAACAAGAGTAACCACAAACGAACTAAACTTCAATGTCGGTTTTCAGATTTATTTGCCAGCAAGGGGGGTAAGAAGAGCCGCAACAAATACACAGT
>JALYZZ010000086.1 GCA_030948675.1 Bacteroidota bacterium
TTTTGCTGCTATCTGCCTGGTAAATTACGTTGGTAAATATGTCTTTAGTATCATTTACGCCTAAGGCAAAAATGGGTCTTTCATTCACCGATATATTAGCCTCATAATTTTTTGTAAACTGCGGCCTTAGCGCAGGATTGCCCGTTTCAAAAAGATATTGGTCAACATAACGCGGAAATGGGTTTAGCAGATCATAAGAAGGACGACTGATGGTACGTCTGTAAACGAGATAGGCTTTTAAATCGTACCCCATAATCGTCATAATACTTCTACTTATGTACACATACGGAAACAGGTCGGTGCGGTGAATGTTGAATGACGTGTCTTTTGGCACCAGTTGATTTCCCTCCATGTTGGTATTCTCTGCCCGTAACCCGGCCTTAATAATTATTCCGAGGATATTTTTAGATGCCTGCACATAGCCCGAGTTGATATTTTCGTTGTACCTAAACGCTGCTGTGCGAAAATTATCAATGGTTTTATTACCGTTTATGACTTTAAAGTAGTCAGCGTTGTTGCTAAACTTAATTAATGTTGATTTAAAGCCTGTTTCTACAATGAATTTTTTGGGCAATTTGAATAAGGCATTTGAAGCAGCACTAAAAAAGTTAAACCGGGTTGCGACATCACCATTTCCAACAGAAGGTGAACGAACGGGAACCATAAAACTGGTATTAAAGTTTTGGTTAGAAGTATTGGGATTCCCCGTGTAAGAAAAGTCGTTCGTCCACTCAGAACCGACAGTATCTATTTTATACTTAGTTGAAATACTTTGCGAAACAGAAGTGCTGTTTGCTGTAGTCTGCACATTGGCAACATTACTTGTTATTAGTTGAGCCGTACTAATCTTTGAAATATCCGAACCATTAACCGTGTTATTGTTAGAATTGTTCAGATTGATCCGACCGTCATAGCTAATCTCCCATTTTTTACTAAGTTCATACCCAAACCCTGCGCCTACATAAAAACTATTACCGGGGTATCGGGTAAAAGCGTCTTGTTTTAAAATAGAGTCAACTGCAAATAAACGATCCGTTTTAATTTGGTCGTAACTATTGCGCCTGCTGTATTGAAGATTAATATAACTATTTAGCTTACCGGCACTGTTGTTTAAATTGATTCCAACAAACTGGTTTCCATACACACCCTGGTTGAAACCCGTGTGAATGCTTCCTGTCAGTCCTATACGCACTCCTTTTTTTAAAACAATATTTACAATTCCTCCTCCCCCGCTTGCGTCGTATTTAGCAGAGGGCGTTCTAAGTATTTCAATGTTCAAAATAGAGTTAGGTGGCAAACTTTTAAGCATAGTAGCAATATCAGATGTACTCATCCGTTGCTCACGTCCATTTATATAAATTTTTGCAGCAGTAGTGCTGCTTAAGTACACATTGCCATCCTGATCAACGAACAGGCCTGGTGTCTTTTCAAGTATTTCGTATGCATTAGTGCTACTGGCAGCGAGGTTCTCAGGGTCTACAATTGTCTTATCATCTTCCTGTCTCATTATAGGCCTGGTAGTTGTTACGGTGACAGCACCTACTGCCGAAGTTGATGTAAGGGTAATAGTAAGGACATTGTCGCTTGTTATCAGCACGTTCTTGACGGTTGCCACATATCCAACGGAAGTTATTTTAAACACATACTGCAGTCCTTCTGTTAGCTGCAACGCAGCAAACCCGCTACTATCCGTTACCTTCTGTATGCTTTTAAGAGAATCTTTTGCAGGGCTGGCTTTTATTGTTGCAAAAGGAACAGCTTGCTTGCCACTATTGACAACATGCACACTTATGAGTTTTTGCTGGCTAAACGACGCAACAGCAAGCGACATGAACAGTAGGGTAATTTGGAATGCTTGATAGCGTTTTAAATGCATCGGGTATAGGTTGAACCTGGCAAAAATATGTCTGAATAGTGATTGTTGCCTTAATGATCCACGAAAAGGAGACCTTTTTGAAGTTATTCAGTGCAAATGGTTCTGTTATTCAATAAACGGTAACTTTAATTTTTCATTGTTATGCGATTGTGTAGTTGCTTTATACGACATTGCAAACACAACTGGTATCATTTACCCGGTTTCCGCTACCAACACAAAAAAACGATTTTTTTATGCCAACAAGACGACACTTTATTAAAGCTTCCGGAACCTTTGCCCTTGGTTCTTATTTACTGCCTGCAGGTGTAAGAAAAACAAGAAATGTAGGTTTACAATTATATTC
>JALYZZ010000088.1 GCA_030948675.1 Bacteroidota bacterium
GGTGCCGGTGCCCCAGTTAGCAGTTAAAGAAGCTTCAACATCGCTGGCGATCTTATAATAAAGACCTCCTGTTAGCTTCAAGTTGTAGGCATGATAATTTACCAGATCACTTTCGTAATAACCCGTACGACTTACAAACTGGTTGCCGTAAACATTGTTTCCAGATTGGGTGCCAAGATAGAAAGGCCGGAGTGCATTTAATCCGGCTTGTATTGCAGGTACAGGAATAGAGGAAGGGTTAAGAAAAGCATTTAAAATTTGAGCCTGGGTTGGAGTGCCACCATACACCTGCGACAGGCCACCAATAATAGCAGGAAGGTTTTGAGCAAGAGCCACCTGCGCAAAACTATTCATACTGGTGCTTACTTCATCTCCAAATACATTAATACCATCATAGTTAGGATCGGTTTGGCGGGTGCCTGGCTTTACCTTACTAAATACATTTGTTCTTAACAGGTTGCTGGTATCGTTTGCCTGCCAATCCTGCGCTTTTATCAACTGCCCTGATATTTTAAAAGCAAACTTCTTTCCCACAACCTTGCCATAGCGCAAAGCGTAATCATAATAAGGTGCTGCACCGTGAAGTGGATCGTTGATATGATTTACTCCCTGCTTCACCTGAATGCTCAAACCCTGGTATTTGAAGGGATTTTTACTGGTAATAAGCAAAGTACCATTCATACCTCCCGAACCATATAATGCTGATGACGCACCAGGCAATAGTTCTACATTGTCCACATCCAGTTCGGTCGGGCCAACAATGCTACCTACGGAAAAGTTTAAGCCGGGGGCCTGGTTGTCCATTCCATCTACCAATTGATTGAGTCGAAGATTCCCACTGCCGTTAAAGCCCCTCGTACTAACAGTTTTAAAAGTAAGACTTGAGGTAGTTAAATCAACTCCCTTGAGGTTTCGTATACCCTCGTAGTAATCGGGCACGGCAGCATTTGCAATATTAGCGGCACTCATTCTTTCTATCGAGACCGGCGATTCCAAAATGCGCGTAGGTGTGCGCGTAGCAGAAACAACAACGTCTTGCCCAAGGGCAATGGTTGGCTCAAGAACTACATTAACAGTTTGAGAAGAACTTGTTACAATAACTTCTTTACCAGCGAAACCGATAGAGGAAAAAACCAATGTAAAAGGTAGCTTTTTAGAGGTTGCAATTTTAAAATTACCCCTGTCGTCTGTATATGTTCCCTCACCAGTTCCCTTTATAATTATAGACACAGCAGACATCGGCTCGTCCGTTGTACTAACTTTTACACTTCCAGAAATAGTAGTGCTTACCTGGCTGAAGCCTGTAATAGAAAAAAGAAGTGCCAAAAAAAGGGAACAAAGGTGGGCGTGTAGTTTTTTCATAAAGCAGTGTTTTCGGTGTAATTGTTAAACAAAATAGTTATAGTTTTTTTGGTATCGAAATTTAATTTGTGAACAATTGTTACTAACTGTAATCTCTCTTTAAAAACGCGAAAAGAACCAGTAATCGTTGTGTTTTCTGTAATAAAAAACAATTTTGAAGTGAACAGCATATTACTTTTGAGCCATGAGCAACTTTCACTTTCCCCAACAAAGCAACTTTTATAGCGGCAAAGTTAGAGACGTATACTCTATCGGCAATGACTGGCTGGTTATGATTGCCAGCAATCGTATCTCCGCGTTCGATGTTATTCTACCAAAGCCCATCCCGTATAAAGGACAAGTGTTGAACCAGGTTGCTGCTTACATGCTTGGTAAAACAAAAGACATATGCCCCAACTGGTTGGTAAATACCCCTGCACCAAATGTTGCCCTTGGCAAGCGATGCATTCCTTTGAAAGTTGAAATGGTTGTACGAGGTAACCTGACCGGGCATGCATGGCGTACTTATAAGGAGGGCAGAAGAATGCTGTGCGGCGTTAATTTACCAAACGGCCTGAGAGAAAATGATTACTTCCAGTCGCCGATTATCACACCCAGTACCAAAGCCGAAGCAGGCCATGATGAAGACATTTCAAGAGAAGAAATAATTGCTCAGAAACTGGTAGACGAAGACGATTATTATTTGCTTGAAAAATATACACTTGCACTGTTTGCAAGGGGCAAAGAACTTGCAGCAAAACGAGGTTTAATACTGGTAGACACAAAGTATGAATTTGGGAAGATTGGAGATACGATTTGCCTGATGGACGAAATACATACGCCCGACTCCTCCAGGTATTTCTATAGTGATGGTTTTGATGAGAAACTCGAGAATAACCAGCCCCAGAAACAGTTGAGTAAAGAGTTTGTTCGAGAATGGTTGATAGCTAACCATTTTATGGGCAAGGAAGGACAAACCGTGCCCGAAATGAGCGATGAATGGATACACACCATTAGTCAACGTTATATTGAGCTATACGAACAATTGATTGGCGAAAAATTTGCACCTCAGCAGTTAACAGATGAAGAAACTGAACGAAGGATTATGCACGCTTTGAACGAAGCAGGGGCAATTAATTAGTTTTCTGTTGCATCAATTAAATACGAAATAAATTAGTGTTGCCTGCAGTTACCTGTGACACGTTCCAAGCAATATAACTAGTAGGTTAAAATTGTCAAGCATGGTGAAAATTGTTCAAGCCACTATAACCCTGCTGCTTTGTGGTGGTGTGTTTGCCTGTCACTTGCATCTAACAAAACGAGTCCATAACGCCATTAGCACTGATATTCCTGCAACGGCTATTAAAGGAGATTTTGACGGAGACGGTATGCAGGAATGGGCGTGGGTTACCCCGCCACATATTGCTGGCGATAGCATAAGTTGCGTTGGAAAATGTACGGCGACTATTCAATTTTCAGGTAACAACATAAAGTCAATAAAGGTTGACGGCAGTATTGGGGGTGAGCTAACCAATCTCGGAGATTTGAATGATGATGGTACTGATGAAATTGGCGTGTTGCCAGACTGGTTTGCCGGCTGCTGGCGAAACTACCAGGTGTATACTTACAAGCATAGAACATGGGCTAATGCGGTACCGCCCTTTCCCGTTCATTGCAATACAAGGGAAGAAGAATTACCCCTGATACAAAAAGACACTAACATCAAAGCCCATGTATTAATAAGATACAGCGCAATAGAAAATGCCGGCATCGTTACTAAAATAAAATCTGTACCGGTACATTAACAAATCAGTTTTACACTTTTACAGGATGATTGGACAAAACGCTGTAGTCCGATAAAAGCAATTAAAGTTTGCGACTTTACTATCATCCAATTTTAAAATGTATCGTTCCTAATTTAAATGAGGGTTTGTACCCCTGCTTAAAATGTTTTATATTTTACAGGTAATCTTTCTGGTGGATCTACTGCTATATTAATTTTTATAACTGATTATATAGCCTCTAAATTTTTATATGATGTCGTCCAAAATTTACAAAGTATTTATCAGCTCGTCGTTTGAAGATTTAATAGAAGAAAGAAAAAAAGTCATCGAAGGATTATTGCTCAATCGGTTTTTTCCGGTCGCAATGGAGTTTTTTGAAAGTTCAGATGACAGATCTATAGATTCAATAGAAAGCTCTATGATTGATTGCGACTATTATATTTTAATTATAAAAGGCAAATATGGAAGTATTGAATCTGAAAGCGGAAAAAGCTACACCGAATTGGAGTGTCAACTGGCAGTGAAATTAAATTTAGGTGTGCTCGCGTTTGTTTACAAGGATGAAAATGAGCTCAAAAAGAAGGAGGTTGAAACGGAGCCCGACAGGCATTTGAAATTAGAGACCTTTAGAAACTATTTAAAGGCCACTCACACGGTACGAATGTGGGATTCACCGGAGGCACTTAATAATTTAATTATACAAAGTTTAAACGCTCAGCTTATTAAAAAACCGGCAGTGGGTTTTGAAAAAATAGACTCGGTTCGTGCTTTTCAAAATTCAAAACTGGATCTTGATGAAGTAAAAAAACAAGAAACAAAAGTTGCTTATTTCCGGTTTTTGCACCTTACAAGAAAAGCTATGATTAAAAGAAAAAGAGCAAGCTACGAGAGGTATATCTCCAGACTAGGCGCAAGCATTCCGGTCTACGATGAAATTGCTTTTTACCAGGTAAACGATTTTCCTGTTGAAGTGTCAGGTTTTGAAATTTCTAATTTTACAACCGGTGTCGTTGATCTAACAATGCTTCATCCATGGCAACCCGAACTTTTCTTTCCCGAAGGAGCATCTCAAAGCATTCCGCAATCAATAGGACAAACTTTTAGAGAAAGTGCAAAAACCTTTACGACTGTCTCTCACTTTTTCAATGCTTTCCAGGAGAACCAATATTTGAGAACGAAAATGGAAAAAATGACTGGACGGGCGACGCTAATTGTGGACTTCAGTTATTTGATGGTAAATGAAAACATCATCGACGTTGAAAAGATTAAAGGCAGCCTCGCAGGTACGTCGACAACAGATATCCGGGTGTGCAAAAACCCTGTTCATCCTTCTAATGATACTTTTTCGCCTGCAGGCATTTACTGGATTACGGGAGAGGATCTGCAAAAAGATGACATATTAAAAATCGACTTTTCCGACGCAATAAACTGGGATAATCTGGAAACTTCGTTGTAATTATTCCAATTTATATGCTGTTATTTTCCCTGCACTATAACCATAGATTTCTCCAGCCCTTTAGCAAAACCGGTAATTGTAATTGCACCAGTCTTACCTGTTGATTGAATGATAGCAAGCGCCAATCCATTTAAAGCAGTATGTTTATTTGACTTAAAAGACTCATGGCTTACCGGATCTCCGCTATCAACACCTGCTATAAATCCTACTCCTTTTACCTCGAACCCGACCAGGTTGCCTGCGTTAGGCACCATCACCCCGTTTTTATCTACAACTGTTGCAGTTACAAACGACAAATCTCTGCCATCTGCCTTTATGAAACTTCTGTCAGCCTTTAGAATAATTTTAGCCGGTGCGCCTGCTGTTTTAATTTCTTTGGTTAACACTATTTTACCACCCTTTCTCGATACAGCCTTAATTGTACCGGGTTGATATGGCACTCTCCATTTTACATGTAGCTGATCGCCTGTTTTGGCTTGTGTTCCCAAAGACTTGCCGTTTAAAAACAGCTCGACCTGGTCGGCGTTATTATAATAAGAAACCATGTCAACAGTGTCGCCCACATTCCAATTCCAATGCGGATATACATGCAATACCGGTTTGCTGGTAAACAAACTTTGGTACAAATAATAAACATCTTTTGGAAAACCGGCAAGGTCAATAATACCAAAATACGAGCTGCGGGCTGGCCATGAGTAAGGAGTAGGCTCTCCCAAATAATCGAAACCAGTCCAGATAAACATACCAGAGATATAGTCGTACTTCAGCAAAGGTTTTAAACTCTCCTCGTGCAGAGATCCCCAAGGTGCACTTATGTGATCGTAGGCTGAAACAGTAAAACTTCCGTTAGGATTTTTAAATGGAATATCCCAACGCTGTGGCCACCGGCGGATGGTATCAAAAGGTACAAGGTCATAATAACCGCGTGTTTCCAGTGCTGAAGTGCTTTCGGTGACGATCATTTTTTTGCCAGGAAATGGTTGCGGAAACTTATCCCATAGCCAATGATGATAATTATAACCTATCAAATCAAAAGCGCCGGAATTAATGAGGTTATTCCATTTCTCGGGCTGGTCGTTGGCTGTGGTGATTTCTCTCGTGGTATCAAGTGCTTTTACAATATTTACCAGTTCCCTTGCTATAACTCTTCCTGATGTGTCGCCCTTTTCCGGATTTCCACCCTGTTTCGGTATTTCATTCCCTACGCTCCAAATCATAACCGAAGGATGATTTCTGTCTCTCATTACCTGGTCTTCCAGGTCTTTGCGATGCCATTCGCTCCAATACAAGTGATAGTCGTAAGGGCTCTTTTGCTTTACCCACATATCAAATGCTTCGTCCATTACAACAAACCCCATTTTGTCGCACAGGTCTAGCAACTCGGGTGTGGGAGGATTATGTGATGTACGTATACCATTACAACCCATTGCTTTTAATATTTGTAACTGCCGCTCCAGCGCTCTGGTGTTTACGGCGGCACCTAGTGCCCCAAGATCGTGGTGGTTACAAACACCTAAAATCTTAACCCGTTTTCCATTTAATGAAAAGCCTGTTTGAGAATCAAAGTTGAATGACCTTATTCCAAATCTTGTCTCATAAGTGTCCGTAATTTTTCCATTTACCACTATCTGCGAAACCGCTTTGTACAAGTGCGGATTTTCCAACGTCCACAATTTGGGAAGATTAATCTGCAAGGATTGTTTCACCGGCCATGATGGGCTATTTATCAGGGCTGTCGCTTCAGGTACGGTTGCAGCGGAAGAAGTTTTACCTACCTGCTTGCCACTGCCATCATAAATTATTGTATTTAAAGTGACCAGCTTATTGGCATCAGATTGATTTCTAATATTGGTAACGATGTTAATAGATGCCGATGAGCTTGAAATTTTGGAAGTGGTTATATAAGTTCCCTACTTATCAACATGCGTTTTATCGACTGTTGTTAACCATACATTTCTATAAATGCCCGATCCGCTGTACCAGCGCGAATTGGGTTGCCTTAAATTATCAACTTTCACAGCAATTACATTTGATTGTTTTCCAAAATGTAGCCATTGTGTAAAATCATACTGAAAGGAAATATACCCATTGGGGCGAACGCCGAGCGAATGGCCGTTTATAAACACTTCACTATTGCGGTACAC
>JALYZZ010000103.1 GCA_030948675.1 Bacteroidota bacterium
ACCGCGGGTTAGTCCTACAATGGTACCACGCGCATCCTGGTTCCAATGGGGCGCGCCTAGCCCGGTGAACGCCGGCACCAAATATACTCCGCCGTTATCAGGTACTTTTTGTGCAAGTTCTTCAACCTGAGCAGATGATGAGATGATTTTAAGGCCGTCTCTCAACCATTGCACTACCGCTCCGCCCACAAAGATGCTTCCTTCCAGCGCATACTGCACTTGATCTCCAATTTTCCATGCGATGGTGGTAATTAAATTATTTTTAGAAACGACAGGGCGATCACCTATATTCATGAGCATAAAGCAGCCGGTACCATAGGTATTTTTAACCATCCCTGTCTTTATACACATTTGTCCAAACAATGCTGCCTGCTGGTCGCCTGCGATACCAGCTATGGGAATTTTTGCAGCTAAGATTTCTCCGGCTGTCTCACCAAATATTTCGCTTGAAGATTTTACCTCTGGCAGCATACTTGCCGGTACTTCAAACAGCTTTAGTAACTCACCATCCCACTGTAGGGTGTGGATGTTGTAAAGCATTGTTCGCGATGCATTTGTAACATCTGTTACATGTGTTTTTCCTCCAGTAAAGTTCCATATTAGCCACGAGTCAATAGTGCCAAAAGCAAGCTTGCCAGCTAACGCTTTTTCTTTTGCCTCTGGCACGTTTTCAAGTATCCATTTTATCTTGGTAGCAGAAAAATAAGCATCTACAACAAGTCCTGTCTTTTCCTGGATCAATTTGTCTTTGCCATTTTCTTTTAGTTGGTTACAAAATGATGCAGTGCGCCTGTCTTGCCACACAATTGCGTTATACACCGGCTTACCAGTGCTTCTATCCCAAACAACTGTTGTTTCTCTTTGGTTGGTAATGCCTATCGCTGCAATATCCGCCGGTCTTAAACCTGCTTTCAAAACTGCTTCTGCTGCTACACCCGCTTGCGACGACCATATTTCGTTGGCGTCATGCTCTACCCAACCAGGTTGCGGGTAAATTTGAGTAAATTCTTTTTGAGCAATAGACTCAATATTACCGGCGTGATTGAAGACGATGGCCCTTGAGCTGGTAGTGCCCTGGTCGATTGAAAGAATGTATTTTTCCATCACTTGGTTCGCTAGTTTGGTGGTTTTAGTAGTTGGTTATTTTGGAAGATATTGCTGTGCAAGTTTGTTAAAAGTCACTAACTGATTCGTTACCCATTCCTGATTATACTGCAGCTCTTCTGCTATTAATTCGGTCACACGCGGCGCCGCCTGCATGGCTGCTTTTGCATCTAAAAATAATATTCGCAGCCTTCTGCCCAGCACGTCTTCAGGTGTTCTTGCCATTTCATATCGCACAGCCCAAATTACCTGAGCCTCACTGTATGGTAAGTGATCCACCAACCGTTGATTCCATGAATCATTTTCCATTGATAATTGTATAATACCCGCAGCATCGCTGCCGTAAATGGCCAGATGATCATGAGAAAGGTGAGATGCCGATCCGTGTATTTTTAATTTTTTCGTCTCACATTGTTTTTTCGCAAGGTTTCCAACGTCAATTGCTTTATTGACAGTTTCCTCGGCCATCTTTCTATAAGTGGTCCACTTGCCACCTGTAATTGTTACAAGGCCCGACGAGTTAATTAGCAGCTTGTGATCTCTTGAAATTTCCTTTGTACTGTTGGTGTTTTTATTATTTGCAGCAAGTGGTCGTAATCCTGCAAATACACTTAAAACATCGTGGCGGGTTGGAATGACCGAAAAATACTCCTTTACAGTTTCCAGAACAAAATCGATCTCCTGCTCAAGCGCCACAGGTTCTAGCTGGTTGTGTTTAAGCGGAGTATCTGTAGTGCCAACCAGCACATGCTGATGCCAGGGCACGGCAAATAATACTCTTCCGTCTGGTGTTTCAGGAATTAGGATTGCATGACTGCTTTTTAAAAACGAATTTTTTAACACGATGTGTATTCCCTGGCTTGGTCTAACAAGTGGCTTTCTTCCCGGCTCGTCCATTTTTAAAACGTCATCCACAAATATTCCTGTAGCGTTTACTACCACTTTTGCCTTCAACCTGTATTCCTTGTTTTTTTCCTGATCTACTGCAACTACCCCAGTTATCTTACCCTCGCTTTTTTCAAGGCCCTTAACCCTGCAGTAGTTTAATACAACACCACCTTTTTCAGCACAGGTTTGGGCAAGGTTTACCGCTAACCGGGAGTCATCGAACTGTCCGTCGAAATATTCTACTCCCGACTTTAGTCCGTTTGCATTGATATTGGGAAGCTTCTCTGCGACTTCTTTTGCTGATAACAGGCTGGAAGTGCCAAAACTAAAACGACCCGAAAGCCAATCATATAGCTTTAAACCAACAATGTATTTAACGGTGGAAAACCAACTGTAGCACGGTATAATAAATGACTGCGCCTTTACAAGGTGCGCTGCATTTTTTAGCATGATCGCTCTTTCATCAAGGGCATTGTACACCAGCCGTATGTCTCCTTTTGCAAGATAACGCACGCCTCCATGTACTAATTTCGTACTTCTGCTCGACGTTCCTTTTGCAAAATCGGCCTGTTCTAAAAGAAGAGTGGAGTACCCGCGGCTGGCACTGTCAAGAGCAACTCCAAGGCCCGTTGCACCTCCCCCGATAACGATCATGTCCCAGACGGGCTGGTCGTTTATCCTTGTTATAAAAACATCTCTGTTAAAGGAAGCTTTTAATGGCTGATTGGGCATTGAAGCAGGTTAATTTATGGCAAAACAAGTTAGGCAGTAAAGTACACGATTATAGGCTATATCCACTTTTGCCTACTCAATATTTTCAATGATCCCTGCAATTCCTTGCCCGCCACCAACACAGGCGGTAACTACACCATACTTTTTGTTGAGGCGTTTCATGTCATGTAAGATTTGCACTGTTAACTTACTTCCTGTGCATCCAAGCGGATGTCCTAATGCAATGGCACCGCCATTGATGTTTACAATTTCTTTATCTAAATTTAATTCACGTATTACCGCTAGTGCCTGCGATGCAAAGGCTTCATTTAGCTCAATCAGTTCTATGTCATTTTTAGACATGCCTGCTGCTTTCATCACCTTTGGAAACGCTGCTACCGGTCCAATGCCCATTAACCGCGGGTCAACGCCGGCGTTTGAACTTGCCACTAATCTGCCAATAGGTTGTAGCCCCAATTCATTCACCATTTTTTCACTCATCACAATTACAAAACTTGCTCCATCGCTGGTTTGAGAGGAATTACCCGCCGTAACAACACCTCCCGCTGCAAATACCGGCTTTAGTTTGGTAAGTGCCTCTATACTGGTATCAGCACGAGGCCCCTCGTCTGTATCTACAGTATAACGTTTCTGCTGCTTTTTACCTTTTTCATCCAAATAAACCTGCTCAACGTTAATGGGCAGAATGCCTTTTTTAAAATAGCCGTTTGTAATGGCTTTGATCGCTTTTTGATGCGATTGATAACTGTATTCATCCTGGTCTTCACGGCTCACTTTATATTCCTTTGCAACAGCTTCCGCAGTCAGGCCCATATTGAGATAATAATCGGGCTCATCAGAAGCTATGGAATATGCAGGCACTGTCTTCCATCCGGCCGTTGGCACCATGCTCATACTTTCTACTCCACCGGCAATAATGCACTCGGCCATACCCATTCGTATCTTGGCCGTAGCTATAGAAATTGTTTCAAGACCGCTGGCACAATACCGGTTTACAGTCATGCCCGGAGTGTTGTGCCCTAAAGCTCTTGCCGCAATGATGCGACCTACCTGCAGGCCTTGTTCAGCTTCCGGAACAGCGTTTCCCACAATGACATCATCCACTCTTTTTGCGTCTAATTGTGGCACTGAAGCCATCAATCCTTTAATAACCTCGATTGCCAGATCATCAGGACGGGTAAAACGAAATCCACCTTTTTTGCTCTTGGTAACCGCCGAACGGTATCCTGCAACTATGAAAGCTTCCTGCATAGTAAAATTGTTATGTCTTCAAAAGTAGTGAAAATAACAGTGGCTGATGAGCAAGTAAAAACATCACCAGCTATTAGCAAAAAAGACCCAACTGCTGTTTTGAAATCTCCGCTTTGCCTAGCCAAGCCTTTGATATTTCTGCTGTTTTACCAAATTTAAACATTTTCGAACAGTACCTTCGCACCATGTATTCTTTGTTGCGCGATTTACTTTTCAATTTCGATGCGGAGGCCGTTCATCATTTTTCTATGAACACTTTTAAGCGTATCTCAGGTATTGCCACCGCTCAAAAAATACTTTCAAATACTTTTCAGTTTAATCATCCATCCTTACATCGGCAGGTCTTTGGATTGCCTTTTAAAAACCCGGTTGGCTTAGGTGCGGGATTTGACAAAAATGGTTTGTACCTGAAAGAAATGGAGACAATCGGTTTTGGATTTATTGAAATAGGAACGGTTACTCCATTACCTCAACCTGGTAATGACACACCGAGGCTTTTTCGATTGCCCAAAGACGAAGCAATTATAAATAGAATGGGGTTTAACAACGATGGCGTAAAGGCAGTAGCGGCAAGGTTGCGTGCAACAAAACGCAACATCATTGTTGGAGGAAATATTGGAAAAAACAAGGCGACATCCAATGACAACGCCTGGAAGGACTATGAGATCTGCATGAACGAATTATTCGATTGCGTAGACTATTTTGTTGTTAATGTAAGCTCGCCCAATACGCCCGGGCTAAGAGAATTGCAGGAAAAATCTTCGCTAAGAAAGATATTAAACCAGTTGCAAAATATTAACCAGGGTAGAATAAATACAAAGCCTCTGTTATTAAAAATTTCTCCAGACCTTACTGTTGGCCAGCTCGATGATATACTTGACCTGGCGCAGGAAGTTAAATTAAGCGGCCTCGTTGCTACCAACACCACTATTACGCGCCCAAACCTTAAAACCGAAGTAGAAAAAGTGGCCGCAATAGGACAAGGCGGACTTAGTGGTAGGCCTTTGGCTGCTAAGTCTACTCAAATTGTTCAATACATTATTAAGCAGACTAATGGCGCCCTTCCGGTTGTCGCCAGCGGTGGTATTTTTACAGGCGCTGACGCCAGAGATAAGTTGCAGGCAGGTGCATCATTAGTACAGGTTTGGACAGGTTTTATTTATGAAGGACCTGGTATTGTTAGAAACATTTGCAGGGAGTTGGCAAAGGATTCACATGCTTAGTCATCGTAAACGGGCCATCGCCTGAAAAGATCGTAGAAAATTGTCGACTTATATTTGAGGCTTTAAATTGAAATAGAGTGAGTATTTGTTGACGTTGGATGCATTAATTAGCCTGCTAATTCTTACTATTTTATAGATTGTTTTAGGTGTTGATAATGTCATTTTTGTTTCTATCATAATGACAAAATGCCCAAAAAACAGCAATTAAAAGCACGGCGTGTATGGATGATTGCGGGCGTTACAGTGCGTGTTTTGTTATTAATTGCCCTGGGATGGCTGATTAAACAAAAGCAAATCCCTTATCTACGATATTTGGAAAAGGCTTTGATCTTGCCACCCTGGTAATGATTGCAGGAGGTTGGTTTTTGCTGTATAAAACCGTCAAAGAAAAACTGTAGACTTTGGAATGGCATTTTCTTTCGCTGTGAAATTGCTCAATATGAAAATGAGAAAAGGCCTAAAACCGGCAAAATTAAAACACGCTGATCTGGACGATGCAGGTTTGGAAGATGTGCTAAAAAAAATAGGTGTCTTTTGCGTTGCCAGCTTTCAGAACTCTTTTCGACATTGTTGTGTCACTCACTTCTGCTCTCAGATACATTACTGGTCAAGGTGATTACACACAACTCGTCCCAAGGTTTATCTTATACATAAAATAGTAGAGGCTACAACTCCTGCTGTCTCTGCCCTCAACCTGGTTTCACCCAAACTGACTGGAGCATAGTAATGATCTATTGCCAGAGAGATCTCATCTTTGGTAAAATCTCCTTCCGGACCTATCAATATATTAACAGACAATTGTTTTCGAAAATCTGTAATGGAGCTTTTTGTTTCTTCTTCGCAGTGCGCTATCAATTTCAGGCCGTGATTTGAAACCCCGACTGCTTTACGCATAGGCATCGGCTGCTGTAGTGTTGGCAACCATACTTGTTTACTCTGCATCATTGCACTTATCACAATCTGCTTCATCCGCTCAAACCGAAAGTGCTGCTTTTCTGTTCTTTCACATAGCAATGGAACGATTTCAGTAACCCCAATTTCTGTTGCTTTTTCTAAAAACCATTCAAACCGGCTTACATTTTTTAACAGCGAAATACCTACAGATACCACCTGTTGTTTTCTGGCAACAACCTTTGTATCAATAATTTTAACTGTGCACTTTTTTTTATGCTCATCTAATATTTCTGCAGTTAACAGGTTTCCGGCACCATCTGCCAATTGCAAATTTTGGCCGGCTTTCATCCTTAAAACCTGCACTGCATGTTTAGATGTTTCTTCATCAAGCGTAATTATATTGGCCGGTGAAAAAGCATGAAGAAAAAAAATAGGGATGTCCATAGCTGCAAAATTAGAAACAAAAAACCCCGAAAATTTCGGGGGCTGTTATAAAGATGTTTGCAGGGTTAAAAAGGAGACGCTTCATCAAACCCTTCGTCAAACTCACCCGTATTCATCTTACTGCCTTTCTGAATAAATAAACGTGCTCCATCGTTTGCCGGGGGTGGTGCTCCGGATGCTCCTCCGGGAGGTACTGGTTTCCAGTTGCCGCCTCCGCCACTGTTTGGAGAAGTGCCTCCACCGCTTCCTCCAAAATCATCTCCTTCTTCTTCTACAAATTTTTGAATGTGCAGCAGTGCTTTTAGCTTGATGGTTTCAAGGCTGCCATTTCTATGTTTGGCAATTCTCACGTGTGTTTCTCCACGATTGCTTTCGCCGTGTTCGTTTGTGTTTATTTCATAGTATTCCGGCCGGTATAAGAACATAACCATATCTGCATCCTGCTCAATGGCTCCTGACTCTCTAAGATCGCTTAATTGCGGCATTTTGCTTTCCTTACGCGTTTCTACTGCACGGCTTAACTGGCTAAGCGCAATAATAGGTACCTGCAGCTCTTTGGCTAAACTTTTCAAATCTCTTGAAATACGGCTGATTTCCTGCTCACGATTAGAGTTCTTATCGCCGCTGCCACTCATCAATTGCAAATAGTCGATAATGATTAAACCAACTTTGTGTTTGTTGACCAAACGCCTTGCTTTTGCTCTAAACTCAAAAATGTTTAACGCAGCGGTATCGTCGATGTATATAGGCGCGTCGCTAAGTTTCGTAACCCCTTTACTATACAATTGCTGCATCTCATAGTCTTCAAGACGTCCGCGGCTTATCTTCTCCAGCATAATGCCGCTCTCGGCGCTCAGTATCCGCGAAACCAATTGAGCAGAGCTCATCTCTAAACTAAAAAAAGCCACGGCAGTTGGTTTGGTAGGATGCAATGCTGCACTTCTAACCAGGTTTAGGGCAAAGGCAGTTTTACCAACCGCAGGCCGTGCGGCAAGTATGATTAAGTCGGTCGGCTGCCAGCCGAAAGTAACCTTATCCATTGAAGGAAAGCCTGTAGGTACTCCAGAGATTTCTTCCTGTTTATTTCTAAGGTCATCGATTCTTTGAATCGTTTTTACCAGTACGCTGCCAATGTCGTCGAAGTTCTTTTTAAGATAGTTGTTAGTAATGTTGAACATCTTACTCTCGCTTTCATCAAGCAGGTCAAATACATCGGTGCTGTCTTCATATGCGTCCCCAATTATTTCACCGCTAATGCGTATTAGTTCTCTTTGTATAAACTTTTGTAGAATAATTCGTGCATGTGCTTCAATATTGGCAGTCGAAACAACCATGTTTGTAAGCTTTGTAATTGCATACGGACCACCGACAACATCTAATTCTTCTTTTGTCTTTAGCTCTTCAACAACGGTAAGTATATCGATCGGTAAACTTTTTTGTGCAAGGGACTGAAAACATTTAAAAATTCGCTGATGAGCGTCTACGTAAAAACACTCAGGTTTTAGAATTTCAACCACGTTATCAAACGCGCTTTTTTCGAGCATGATTGCTCCCAAAACAGCTTCTTCCAGTTCTTTTGCCTGCGGCGGTACTTTACCATATACCATTGTACTCAGGTCGAGCGAGGGCTTTCTTCCTTTCTTACGGTCTTTATTAAAATTGGTTAATTCCATGATTTTTCTTTTGCTCTATGTACTGTTTTTAGTCCTTAATTCATTTACTTAGCTTCCACTGTTCCTTTTCCCCATGTTACCAAATTGTTATGCAGGACGGCGAATATAGTGTCTTAAAAACTGAAGGAAAAACATTTGAGGCATCTATAATTATTCTATTTTATTCAACATACTTCTTCCTTCATTAAACGGTTTTACCAACAAAAAAGTGCGAGATGTACACAAGCTAAAAAAGTTTTCGACGGTTTTGGTATTTCAATTCACACACACTGTGCAGAAAGAATTCTGTAAAAAAGATGGATTTGGCATGCCGTTAATCTTAACTCTTGGGGGAAAAAATTGCACAAAAAAAAGGACTCTTTCCTATCATCCATAGCGAAAAATACTAATTGTAGCGTCAGTGGCTGCAACATTAGAACCTTTTTGTAGGACTTTTTAAATTGACTTTTTATAAGCATTTTCTTATTAGGCTGGCAGTACCGAAGCAAATGAGAATTATGAATGCTGTACCTCACCTGTTATATTTGCAGACCGCAAAAAAGAAGTTTACATGACGATTAGTTATAAATGGGTAAGTGAATATCTTCCTGAAGAAATCGAACCACTCAAACTGTCAAAAATTTTAACCTCTATTGGTTTAGAAGTAGAAAGTCTGGAAAGTTTCGAGACGATAAAGGGAGGGCTGCAAGGTGTAGTAACCGGGGCTGTTTTAGAAGTTATCCAACATCCCAACGCCGATAAGTTGAAACTTGCAAAAGTTGATATTGGTGAAGACGAACCACTAAAAATTGTATGTGGCGCATCTAATATTGCTACTGGTCAAAAGGTTTTGGTGGCAACCATAGGTGCAACAATTTACCCTACTACGGGCCAGCCAATACCGATAAAAGCAGCAAAGATTAGAGGCGAAGAAAGCCAGGGAATGATCTGCGCCGAAGATGAGGTAGGCCTGGGAACAAGCCACGAAGGAATCATGGTGTTACCATCTGGCGTTGCTATAGGAATGAAAGCAGCAGATTACTTTAAACCCTACACCGATTATATTTACGAGATTGGCCTTACTCCCAACCGGATGGATGCAATGAGCCATCTGGGAGTAGCGAAGGATGTGTGCGCTTACCTAAGTCATCACAACAAGCAGGACATGAGGGTAAAAAGCCCTTTTACTAACAGTTTTAAGGCAGACAATCATTCTACTAAGATTAATGTAACAATAGAAAATAGGGAAGCTTGCAAGCGATATGCCGGAGTAACCATATCGGGCGTAACAGTAAAAGAAAGCCCCAGGTGGTTGCAGAATACACTTATAGCAATTGGTCAGCGTCCAATAAATAATATTGTAGACATTACAAATTTTATTTTGCACGAGACCGGACAGCCGTTGCACGCTTTCGATGTAGCAGCGATAAAGGGCGGCGCTATCATCGTTAATAATCTGCCACAAGACTCAACCTTTGTAACCCTTGACGAGAAAGAACGGAAGCTAGACGCTACAGATTTGATGATTAGTAATGCCGAAGAAGGAATGTGTATAGCCGGCGTATTTGGAGGCGCAATAAGTGGGGTAAAAAACGATACTAAAGAGATTTTTCTTGAGAGTGCATGGTTCGATCCGGCAACTATTCGTAAAATATCATTCCGGCACGGATTAAGAACCGAAGCGGCTGCACGATTTGAAAAAGGTGTTGACATTTCTAATGTAGTGACTGTGTTGAAGCGGGCAGCGTTATTAATAAAACAAGTGGCAGGTGGAGAGATATCGTCGGATATCATCGACGTGTACCCTTCGCCTCAAAATAAAACACAGGTAGGTATTAAGTATCACTACCTGAAGAAATTGAGCGGCAAAAATTATCATCCTGATGCTATTAAAAGAATATTGACAGGTCTCGGTTTTGAAATTATTAAAGAAGGAATGGATGAATTGTGGGTATTAGTGCCTTTTAGTAAACCTGATATTTTGATACCCGCAGACGTGGTTGAAGAGATTTTAAGAATTGATGGCTTAGACAATGTGCAGATAACCGGAAGCATGACCATTACTCCTGCAAGGGACGAGAACATCTTAAAGGAAAATTTGCGCGAGAAGCTTGCCGGTTACCTGGTCGGCCTCGGCTTCCATGAAATTGTTACTAATTCTATCACTAACAGTAATTATTACAGCCAGGAGGAATTAGAGTGTGCGGCAAAAATGATTAACAGCCTTAGTATTGACCTTGATGTAATGCGGCTGTCAATGGTTGAAACTGGTTTGGAAACGATTAGCTACAATATCAATCGGCGAAATAAAGACTTGCAATTGTTTGAATTTGGTAAAACTTATCGTGCAAACGGAATAGGTGATTACAAAGAAAACGAACATTTGTCTCTATACCTTACGGGTTGGCAAGAGCAAGACGGCTGGAAGTCAAAGCAGCACGAGATTGATTTTTATCGAGCAAAGGGCATCGCGACTGCTATCATTCAACTTTGCGGTTTAGAAGCGCCTGTTTTTACGCGGTCTGCGCTTAATGGCTTTTCTCTTTCCCTGTCTGGCGCTGTTGGCAATAGGCCGTTAGTAGTTGTGGGCGAAATAGCTCCTTCTAAACTTAAAACATTTGATGTAAAGCAACCTGTTTTTTTTATTGATTTTGATTGGCTGCAACTAGTAGAATTAAGTGGCGATAAGAATATTTTATACAAGGAAGTTTCTAAATTTCCTGCTGTTCACAGAGATCTTGCTATTGTGCTAAGCAAAAATGTAACATTTGAGGCTGTCGAAAATGTGGTTGCAAATGCAAAAGTTACCAGATTACAAAACGTGCATCTGTTTGACATTTTTGAAAGCGAAAAACTGGGACAGGAGAAAAAATCAATGGCACTCAGCTTTACTTTCTTAGACGAGGAAAAAACACTGACCGACAAAGAGATTGACGCCATGATGAACCGGCTGGTTCAACATTTTGAAAGAGAACTTGGTGCCGAAATCAGAAAATAATTTGCAAACACAGTTGGTATGGAAGACATGCAGCAGCAAATACAACGAATTGAAGCCAAAGTGCAGCAACTGCTTAAAGAGTATAGCAACTCTCAAAAGGAGATTCATCGGTTGCAAAAAGAAAATGAGCAGCTAAGTATGCGACTACAGGTGCAAACAGAGCAAGCCACCCAACTGCACCAGCGGGTAGATGCTCAATCTTTTTCTAACGCTGGAATGGATGATAAAGCAAAAAAGGACCTGGAAAAAAGGATCAATACTTATCTTAAAGACATTGACAAATGCCTCGCCTTATTAAACTCTTAAGCAATGCCTAACCCACTTATTCCAATAAATATAATAGTAGCCGACCGCAGTTACCGGTTGAAAATAGAGCCGGAAGATGAAGAGATGGTGCGAAGAACAATAAAAACAATCAACGAAAAAATAATTGACTATAAAACAAATTTTGCGGGAAAGGATATGCAGGATTACGTAGCGATGGTACTGCTCTGGTATGCGACAGAACAGCAAAAGCCTACCCCCGAGCTTCATTCGCAAACTGAAAGCCAGGAGAAGCTAAATAAGTTGGAAGATCTTTTAAACAAATCCATAGGCTTAAAATAAGAAGCCCCTGTTTTAGCAGGGGCCGTAGGGTACGGATACTTTGTATTAATAACTTAATATCCTGCTTTAAAAGTAATGCTATAAATCGATTTTTTCAAGCCGGCTACTGCTACACTGCCTGGAATACTTTTTTAACTCATGCCTGATTAACAATTAAAAAATGAAACTATGAATGAGATAGTAGAACGTTTAACTAAACAAGCTGGATTAAGCCCTGAGCAAGCACAAAAAGCAGTTGAAACAATTGCAGAATTTGTAAAAGAAAAATTCCCAATGCTGGGAGGAGCAGTTGACCAGATTTTTACAGGAGGTGGATCAGATTCGGGCGGTTCCGGTTTGGGAGGTTTTGGTGGATTTGGACAGTGATGAAGACCACCATTTAATATAAAAAGAAGAGGGTGCATTTGAAAGCATCCTCTTCTTTTTGAAAAGTCGCAGGTACAATCACTTCAACACTTCTCTTGCAATTACTATTTTTTGAATTTCGCTGGTTCCTTCACCGATGGTGCACAGTTTTGAGTCGCGGTAAAATTTCTCAACAGGGAAATCCTTAGTATAACCATAACCACCAAAAATCTGAACTGCATCTGTAGATACTTTAACGGCAACCTCACTTGCATAATATTTTGCCATTGCAGACTCCTTAGTCATGTGCTCTCCCCTCATTTTTAAGTCGCACGCCTGCTGTGTAAGCAGTTCTGCCGCCTGAATTTCCGTTGCCATATCTGCCAGTTTAAAACTAATGCCCTGAAAACTGGAAATGGGCTTGTCAAATTGATGCCGTTCTTTTGAATATTGTAACGCCGCAGCAAACGCTCCTTTCGCAATGCCTAAACTCAACGCTGCTATCGAAATTCGTCCTCCATCAAGGATTTTTAATGACTGTCTAAAACCATCTCCTACTTCCCCTAATCTTTGTGCATCACTTATCCTGCAATTATCAAAGATCATTTCGGCAGTTTCGCTTGCCCGCATTCCAAGCTTATTTTCTTTTTTACCTCCGGTAAAACCTGAGGTTCCTCGCTCAACAATAAAAGCAGTACAGTTTCCACTTGTTCTTGGTTCGCCGGTACGTGCAATCACTACAGCCACATTACCCGATATGCCATGAGTAATCCAATTTTTTGTGCCGTTTAAAATCCAGTCATCACCATCGCGAACAGCAGTTGTTTTCATATTAGCTGCATCACTTCCAGTGTTTGGTTCGGTTAGTCCCCATGCTCCTATAAAATCGCCACTTGCCAGCTTCGGCAAGTATTTTCTTTTTTGTTCCTCGTTGCCAAAAAGCATAATGTGACCGGTGCACAGCGAATTGTGTGCTGCAAGGCTTAGTCCTATTGACCCACAGACCTTGGCTATTTCGGTGATGACGGAAACATATTCATAGTAAGACAAACCTGCGCCCCCATATTGCTCCGGAACCAACACGCCCATGAAACCAAGCTTTCCCATTTCCTTGAACACATCGACAGGAAATTCCTGCGTTTCATCCCATTTCATTACGTAAGGCTTAATGTGCTGCTGTGCGAATTCGCGGGCTGACTGCGCAACCTGGGTCGTGACCTCAGAGACTTCAAAATTCATGGTGCAAAATAAGCCATAATT
>JALYZZ010000115.1 GCA_030948675.1 Bacteroidota bacterium
CAATGGAGATGATGCGGTTGTAGAGCCCGGTGGAAAGACCAGGCGCGAAGGAATTGATTTTATTGCCCGTTACCAGTTTACTGACAAGTGGTTTGCTAATGCAAATATTAATTTAACCAAACCAAGAGCAATTGGTCCTCCTAAGGGTGAAGATTATATTCCACTTTCCCCTACAGCAAGCAGCACCGGTGGTTTATTCTACAGGCCGAAAGAAGGTTTTAATGGAGGGATTTCTTACAGGGTAATTAAAGACAGGCCTGCCAATGAGGACAACACAATTATTGCCAGAGGCTACTTTGTGATGGATGCATCACTTAACTATTCGAAGTCAAAATATGAAGTGGGGATAGCAATTGAGAATTTATTAAACACTACGTGGAATGAAGCCCAGTTCGCAACAGAATCACGTTTAAGAGGCGAACCGGCATCAGTTACCGAACTCCACTTTACGCCGGGAATACCGTTTTTTGCGAGAGCAAAACTGGCTTTCTTTTTTTAAGAACTGATTAATGATTTAAAAAAAACAGGGGAAATGATTTCCCCTGTTGTTGTAAAAGTTTGAGCGTTTTGAGTTACTTGGCTTCTGCATTTTCTATTAGAATCAGGTTTTCTTTTTGCAGGAATTGTAATATATCTGAAGCTGCTGTTTTGCTGTCTATCAAAAACATTTCGTCCTGATATCTTGATCGTTCAATAATCTGTTCTATCTGCGCACTGATTGTATGTTTTTCTATTTCTGACATTGTAGTATGTTTTATGCTGCTTAAT
The DNA here is from genome assembly GCA_030948675.1 of Bacteroidota bacterium. Lineage (GTDB taxonomy): Bacteria > Bacteroidota > Bacteroidia > Chitinophagales > Chitinophagaceae > Segetibacter. The sequence goes on from JALYZZ010000115.1 coordinate 769, forward strand.
GTTAGACACTAAGTAATGAAGAATGTTTAAGTTAACAGAAGCGGCCTTAGTAAATGTATTGCTAATATTCACCTTGCGATACAAACGCCTTCAACAAGATTCATAAAAAGGGGTAAACGCCTGGCTTTAAAAATTTCTAGTTTTAATTATTGTCGTCTTTCCTATGTGTTTTCCTATCTGGCCTACCGTGCCGATGTGGTTTTTTTTGACGATCAAACAGATCTTCCTAAAAGCATTTATACACCGTGATGCCTTGCACCAACATATCTGGATCTATCCGGTAGCTTCAATGATCAGATGATACTCGCAACAGATTTCTGTTTAAATTAATAGAAGCGTCATCCTTTCACACGGCTTCTGATCAATGTAATTTCTTTTCCGCTCTTTATTTACTTTTTAATATGTAAATTATTAGCTGTTATTGAATTAAAGCTTTTGCCACCGGCTCCCTATTATTTTGAAAATAATTTTTCACTCAATATTTTTTCAATAAAATTCATTAACCTTCAAGGTTTTAACCTATATTTTTCTGACTTTCGTATTTGGTTTTCAACCGCGAAAAGAAATCAGTAAAAGTTATATAAAATGAGCAACACTCCAAGTACCCTTTTTGATAAAGTGTGGGATGCGCATGTAGTTCGTAAAATTGAAGATGGTCCTGATGTGTTTTTTATTGATCGCCATTTTATTCATGAAGTTACCAGTCCCGTTGCTTTTTTGGGTCTTCAAACCAGGCACATTGGCGTAATGTCGCGCGAGCGAACTTTTGCTACGGCTGATCATAACACCCCAACCATCAACCAACACCTTCCGGTGGCCGATCCACTTTCTGCTAACCAGTTAAATCAGCTTGAAACCAATAGTGCCAAATACGGAATTTCTCATTGGGGATTAAACAATCCAAAAAACGGTATTGTACACGTGGTTGGTCCTGAGAACGGGATTACACTTCCAGGGATGACCATTGTTTGCGGCGACTCGCACACATCTACACATGGTGCTTTTGGAGCAATCGCTTTTGGTATAGGCACATCAGAAGTCGAGATGGTGCTTTCTTCACAGTGTATTATGCAACCCAAGCCAAAAAAGATGCGTATTAGCGTCAATGGAAAATTGGGCAGAGGTGTTACTGCTAAAGACGTAGCCTTATACATTATCTCAAAAATGACTACCAGTGGAGCAACTGGTTACTTTGTAGAATATGCCGGAGATGTCTTTGAAAAGATGAGCATGGAAGGCCGGATGACAGTTTGCAATATGAGTATAGAAATGGGTGCACGAGGTGGCATGGTTGCTCCTGACGACACAGCGTTCAACTATATTAAAGGTCGTGAAAAAGCACCAAAGGGCGAAGCATGGGAAAAGGCTTTGGCTTATTGGAAGACCTTGAAGACAGACCCTGATGCGACGTTTGATTTAGAGTATACTTTCGAGGCGGCTGACATTGAGCCAATGATTACTTACGGCACCAATCCGGGTATGGGCATCGGCATCAGCAAGCACATCCCTATGTCCGGCCAGGTCGAAGGTGGTAAGGCTACGTACGAAAAGTCGCTCAATTACATGGGCTTCCATGAAGACGACGAGATGATTGGAAAGAAGGTAGATTATGTTTTTGTGGGTAGCTGCACTAATGGTCGTATTGAAGATTTTAGGGCATTTGCATCAATAATTAAAGGTCGTAAGAAAGCAGACAATGTAACCGCGTGGATTGTTCCCGGTTCTCACATTGTCGAGCAACAAATTAAAGAAGAGGGTATCCTTGATATATTAACTGAAGCAGGTTTTCAATTGCGTCAACCAGGCTGTTCGGCATGCCTTGCCATGAACGATGATAAGGTACCAGCAGGTAAGTACGCAGTAAGCACCAGCAACCGTAATTTTGAAGGTCGTCAGGGTCCCAACAGTCGCACTTTGTTGGCCAGTCCGCTGGTAGCTGCTGCTGCGGCTGTTACGGGCGTCGTCACTGATCCCAGAGAATTGATGAAAGAGGAGGAGGAATTAGCCGCTAGCTATTAGCTGTTAGTAGCCGGCTTGCTCAAATTCGGCAATAACATCTCTTGTTGGTTAGGAATTTTTTGAGCCGAATCTGAGTACTACTATGAGTCAGCGTTGCGTCGCACTCTTGCACTTTTAATAAAAAATGGACAAGGGGAAGATCTGCCAATCGATGACTCATAATTCGCGTTTGCAACTGGTCCAGTTCATCCTCGGGATAGACAATAATCAACACTTAAAAAGCTCGAAGCTAGCAGCTAAAAGCTAGCAGCTAAAACATGGCCTACGATAAATTTACTGTTCTTAGAAGTTCAGCAGTTCCTTTGCCCATCGAAAATGTAGATACTGACCAAATCATTCCTGCCCGCTTTTTAAAAGCAACGGAGCGCAAGGAATTTGGCGATAATTTGTTTAGAGACTGGCGCTACAATCAGGACAGTACACCTAAGGCAGATTTTATTTTAAATAACCCTGTCTACTCCGGAAAGATATTAGTGGGAGGAAAAAATTTTGGCAGTGGCAGCAGCCGCGAGCATGCCGCCTGGGCCATTTATGATTACGGCTTTCGTTGTGTTGTATCGAGCTTTTTTGCTGATATATTTAAAGGTAATTCAATCAATATCGGAGTACTTCCTGTGCAGGTTAGTCCCGAATTTCTAAACAAAATTTTCACTGCTATAGAGGCCGATCCCACAGCAGAGCTTGAAGTAGATTTACACGCCCAAACAATTACTATCCTTGCCACAGGCGAGCAAGAGTCTTTTGCAATTAATGGGTACAAAAAGAATAACTTACTCAATGGCTTTGATGACATTGATTATTTGCAGGCAATGAAAGAGGAAATCAATTCATTTGCGAATGCCAGCTTGTATTAACACCTTTTCAATCGAAAGCAGTTTTTAATTTCTGAATTTATAATTCTACAATATGCAAATAGCTCCCGAACTAAAACAAAGGCCTGCACCTGTCAAAGGCAAATTGAAGGCTAATGTGCAAAAGCATATTGAAATTATGGACACCACCCTGCGCGACGGGGAGCAGACCAGCGGGGTGTCGTTTTCTGCGTCAGAAAAATTAACGATTGCTCAAATCTTATTAACTGAAGTCAAAGTCGACAGAATCGAAATAGCAAGTGCCCGGGTATCAGAAGGCGAGTTTCAGGCGGTTAAAAACATTACAGAATGGGCAGCAGCTCATGGATACCTCGACCGCATCGAAGTATTAACTTTTGTTGATGGAGATACTTCTGTAAACTGGATGCTTGCTGCTGGTGCAAAAGTGATGAACCTGCTTACAAAAGGTTCCTTAAATCATTTAACACATCAGCTTAAGAAAACACCTGAACAGCACTTTGGGGAAGTGGCAGATGTAATAGCATTAGCAAATGAAAAAGGGATTGAAACCAACGTATACCTTGAAGACTGGAGCAACGGTATGCGCAATTCTAAAGAGTATGTCTTGCAATATCTTGATTTTTTACAACATCAACCTATTCGGCGGGTGCTGCTTCCCGACACATTGGGCGTGCTGATACCGTCTGAAGTATTTGAATTTATAGACGAACTAATCCACCGCTATCCACAACTGCATTTCGATTTTCACGCGCACAACGACTACGACCTTGGAACTGCAAATGTGTTAGAAGCAGTTAAGGCTGGTATCAACGGCATACATCTTACCGTAAATGGTATGGGTGAGCGTGCGGGCAATGCACCGCTGGCAAGTGCGGTAGCAGTGATAAATGATTACCTGAAGAATGTAAAAACTTCGGTGGTTGAAAAATCGCTGTACTCAGTAAGCAAATTGGTGGAAACCTTTTCAGGGTTTAGAACACCCGACAACAAGCCGGTAATTGGTGAAAACGTGTTTACGCAAACAGCAGGTATTCACGCTGACGGCGACAAAAAGAACAATCTTTACTTTAACGAGTTGATGCCCGAGCGGTTTGGGCGCGAACGCAAATATGCACTCGGTAAAACAAGCGGAAAGGCTAATATTGAAAATAATTTGCAGCAACTAGGAATTCAGCTTTCGGATGAAGATTTAAAAAAAGTTACCCAGCGCATTATTGAGCTTGGAGACCGTAAAGAAGTGGTAACACAAGC
>JALYZZ010000123.1 GCA_030948675.1 Bacteroidota bacterium
CCACAACACTTATCATTGCACCGGGAGAAAAAATTGGACAGATATATGGATTGAAGGCGCTCACTACTTTAGATCAAACCCGCCCTGACGGAACACGTTATATTTCTAAGGCAGACGAAGGCTTATACACAATAGTAGATGGACGTGTGGTTAAAAAATCTGACAAACAAATACAGTTTACAAGTGATTCTTATCCTTTTGGTGACCCCAATCCAAAATTTAATGCATCATTTATTAATTCAATCGGATACAAAGACATTATTACCCTTTCTTTTCAGATAGATTGGGTACATGGAAGCCACTTATATAACCAAACTAAAGAATGGATGTACAGGGATGGCATTCATGGAGATTTTGATAAACCTGTAACTATTGACGGCCAAACAGGTGCATTTACTGCATACTGGGTCAGCCCTTACTACAATACATTTGGCTTCCCTTATGGCAGTGCAAATAATTCTACCAAAGACTTTTTTTACGAAGACGCTTCCTTCGTGCGTTTAAGAAATATTTCTCTGGCGTTTGACATAAGCAGAATGACAAATATTAGATATTTTAAAAAGCTTCAGCTTGTGCTTACAGGAAGAAATATTTATACTAAAACTAAATACTCTGGCTTCGATCCCGAAATAAGCTCAGGGCCTGCGAACTCTTCTTTTGAAAGAGGAATTGACCATAGCTCGCTGCCAAATATAAAATCGTATCAGGTGGGATTAAATATTGGACTTTAATATTAAATAAAAAAAAGTATGAAAAATAAAATATATTATTTCTTGGTATTGGGAGCTTTTGTGGGGACTGTTTCCTGCAAGAAACAACTTGATGTTCTCAATCCGAATGCCCCAACATTTGCTGGTAATGTAAATAATGAGGCAGGAATTATATCGCTTGCCCAGGGCGGGGTATATATCAACGGTTTTCAAAATGGTGACGGATGGCTAGGCGATAGCTACTTTTCATTGCCCTATGGATATAATGAGTTACTGGGCGATGTAGTAGGAGCAGATGCGGCAAATCAATTGACCAGCCAGGTTAATGTTCCCGATTATTTTATTTTAGATAATGGCACAAAAGTTATAAATCCATCGCCAACACGCGGTTTGTTGAGGTCATTTAACACAAGAGCTCAAACAGCTAATGGATACAATCCGTTCTATTACCAGTGGCTTAATATGTATGCGATGAATAATGCCTGCAATATCACTTTGGATATTGTTGGCACCATTCCATTTTCAGGCGACGCAACAACAAAAGCCAACACCATTAAAGCATGGTGTTACTGGTGGAAAGGGTACGCCTATGCATCTATCGGTTCTATGTATTATTCCGGGCTTATTATCGATGCAGCCGGAACTAAGAGTAACAAATATGTTTTGCATGATGCAGTAATTGCCCGGTCAAATTTTTATTTTACTGAGGCGGCAAATATTCTTAACGGAATAACAAGCCTGAATGATTACACTACTGTGTTAGGTCAGCTCATTCCAAAAATTACGCAAACCGGAAATGGAGGAGTGCTGACGCCGCAAATGTGGATCAGGAATATTAATACAATGATGGCAAGAAATCTTGTACTAAATAAATTGTCTCCCTTTGTAAACGGTAATCCTGCTGCATCCATAACGGGTTCATCAATGCCAGTCATGACTGCTGCTGATTGGACCAACGTGTTAACTTTAGCAACCAATGGTATTAAGAACGGTGATTTTGTCTTTACCGGCAGGTCTTCAAGTGTCAACGGCTTTTTCTCTACTGCCGGCGGAAGTGTGGCAGCCCTCACCACAGGAAATAATACAGGGAATACTTTTAAAATTAGTGAACGGTTTATTCAAAATTTTAAGACTGGCGATAAAAGGTTAGCAAACAATTTTGTAAGCCAGCCTGTGTTTACCAATAATCTCGTTTTTGGTACGAGATGGAATCAGGTAGATAATGGTAAGGCTATGAGCGGAGTGTATGTGTATGGAACTAATACAAAGGTGGGAGCGTATGAACTATTTATTGCAGGCAGTTACGAAGAAAATACTCTAATGCTTGCCGAAGCAAATATTAGACTTGGTAAAACAGATGCAGGACTTGCTTTTGTGGATGCGGTAAGAAATTACCAGGGTGCAGGCATTGCCGCTACTGCAAACACAGGGTTAACACTATCACAGGCGGTAGGTGAACTGGTTAGAGAACGGAGGGTAGCTCTGGTGTACAGAGGAATTTCTTTCTATGACAACAGAAGATATGGATGGATATATGATATATCGAAAGGAGGAGGGTTATATGGAGCAAATGTGCTTGTAGGTAGCAGTAACTTAAATACAAATGTTACCATCAATTATAATTTTTTAGATTATTGGGATGTACCGGCTGATGAAATTGCATTGAATCCTGCTGATGCTTCAAGTGCGCCGGTGATTAATCCAAATTAATTCAATTTGACGAGCTTGTAGTTGCTAAAGAGGCGGCCAAATTATTTGGTCGCCCTTTTAATTTTAGAAGTACCTACGTTAAGGGCAGATCAAGTGGGCAAGTCTCACCTCTTCTCACGGCCGATCAGTTCTATTAAGTTTTCGTCGGTTAAATCGTCCTCCCACGAACGACTTAATTCTAATCTTACCGTTTTAGCACCACCGTTGGGAGTGCATACGACAGTTACTTTACCGTCCTCAGTTTTTGCTAAAGCTTCTGCTTTTTCAGTTTCTTTACCCTCTCTCATGCTAAATACCTGCACACAGGTCCAATTTGTATTTTCACTGTCTGTTACTTCCCGCTGTTTCATCAATCTTTATTTAATTCTTGCTGCTCCCGATGCTTTTCTTCTTTCATAAGCTGAAAGCGTATTTTTCATTAATCCTGCAATCGTCATAAGCCCTACCCCGCCTGGTACCGGCGAGATTGCAGAAGCAACTTTTGAAACCTCTTTAAAATCAACATCGCCTTTTATCCGGTATCCTCTTGCAGCAGTGGCATCGTCTACTCTTGTGATGCCCACGTCAATTACAACGGCACCTTCTTTTACCATGTCGGCCTTTACAAATTCGGGTTTTCCAAGCGCCGCTATAATGATGTCTGCCTGTAAAGTAATTTGTTTTAAGTCAGGAGTATGACTATGACAAATGGTTACTGTACTATTGCCATAAGGGATGTTGCTGCTAAGCAAAATACTCATTGGCCTTCCTACAATGTTGCTACGCCCAATAACAACAGCATGCTTTCCTTTTGTGGTAAGTTTATAATGTTCGAGCATTAACATAATGCCATAGGGCGTTGCCGGGATAAATGTCTCCAGGCCTTGCACCAATTTGCCAACACTTACAGGGTGAAACCCATCTACATCTTTTTCAGGATCAATGCTATTAATAATGTTCGCTTCACTGATATGTTTTGGCAGTGGCAATTGCACTAAAATACCATCAATACTATCATCCGTATTACATAATTCAATCGTAGCAAGCAAGTCTTTTTCTTCGGTTGACCCTTCCAGCCTTATTAATGTAGACGTAAATCCGATTTCTGCACAAAACTTCACTTTGCTGGCTACATATGTTTCGCTTGCCCCATTATTTCCAACTAAAATGGCTGCAAGGTGTGGTGGCCTTTTGCCTTGTTCGATTAACTGTTGGGTCGCCATGGCGAGACTTTCCTTAACTGATTGCGATGCAACTTTTCCATCTAGTACTAACATGGTTCAAAGGTATTAAGGGCGGTTTAAATTAAAAGTGTTTGCTGCAGAAGGAATAAAATAAAATTTTTTATAATGTATTTCCTGGCTAATTTTCTAAATAAAAATGGTTGCCTTGAAGCTAATACTTATCATAGTAACATTTGCGCTTGCATTTAGGGTAACTGCACAAGTGGTGAGGCAACCAGTAGCTGCACATAATACCGCGCTTGGTGCATACAGTCAACATTTTTCAGATGTTTTTTCGGCGACCTCAAACCCGGCTGCTCTCGCTGCAATACCATCCGGTGCTTTTGCAGTGTATGGTGAAAGGCGCTTTCTGCTAAGTGAATTAAGTAGTTATACTGCAATCATTGCAGTGCCTGCCGGCTCTGGCGCATTTGGATTTCAGGCAGATTATTTTGGCTCCTCCTCCTTTAATGAAACTGCATTAGGACTTTTATATGCCAGAAGAATTAGTGCAGCCATAGATGTAGGTGGAAGTTTTAATTATTACAGGGTAAAAATACCCGGTTACGGGGGGGCATCGTCGGTTAATTTCGATGTGGCAGCCGTTTTTCATCTAACCGAAAAACTTCATTCTGGCATCCATGTGTACAATCCCACCAGCAGCAATCTGGGCAAAACAGGGTCTGAAAAGTTGGCTTCTATATACACTTTTGGTTTGGGTTACGAAGCTTCTGAACAGCTTTTTACGGCGATTGAAATTGTAAAGCATGAAGACCAGCCAATAGTGGTAAACGCTGGTCTGCAATATTATCCTGATAAACGAGTTGTTATTCGCTGCGGTATCTCTGCCGGCAGCGACAATAGTTACGCAGGTGTCGGTCTAACTGTTGCATTTGGTCGCATAGATATGAAT
>JALYZZ010000153.1 GCA_030948675.1 Bacteroidota bacterium
CAAAAAGACAGCATTTGGCTAGAGTGTACCAGCAACAATAGCGATGCAGGTTTTTTGGGCAGTTTTACTGAGAATAAGAATGCTTTATTACTAACTGAAAATGGCGGGATAATGGTGGCAACACCAAAAAGCGATTATAATCAAAATGCACTGGAGACGGTAACTGATATTTTTTTAAACGAAGAAGGCGGGGCCGAAGTAAAGTCAAGCATAAAAAGCACCGGCAGTTTTTTTGAATTATTAGATGCAGTTACCAAAATGGAAGAGGCGCGACAAAAGGAGCTGTTTGTAAATTATCTCCATTACAAAGAACCAGACGAGTTTTATTTGACTGATAAGAATGAAACAAATCGTCATCAATTAAATCTGCGTTCGGTTTATAAAAAACTTTTTCAATTTAAAGCGGGTAGCAAACTCTTCTTTCCCAAATCTATTAGCCTGCTTAACAAAGAAAAATTAGCTGGTTATGAAGCGAGAAAAACAGACTATCTTTTTCAATATCCGTATAAAAAAACAGATACAACCATCTTTCATTTACCGCTCTCATTAAAAGCCGATGAACTTCCAAAAGGCAAAGCGCTGTCTGATGATAACATGTCTTACCATTCTTCATACTCTTATGACAGTTCTTCAAATACCATTAGAATTGTCTCGAACCTGACACTCAAAAATAATATTATCAAGCCAGAGAACTATAATAGTATCTGCCGTTTATTAGATGCAGTTGAAAAAGAAGAAACAGGCATGCTGGCACTTAGAAAAGAGTAAGTAACACGGTAATTCAAAAAATATATGCGCACACTATTCTTACCGGCTTGGTTGTACGCCTTCGTTCCACTGGTCGGTTCTAAAAGGTGTAACAGGCAAGCCGCTTTTTGAAAAAAGGTTACCCACGGCTGCACTGCTAAACGAAAAACGTACCGCAATTGGTTCGCTTACTTTTTCACTCGAAACGGTTAATTTACTACCACTTATTTTCCCTTCGGCAGGGTAAAATATCTTGTCGCTTCCTGCCACAAATAGTTGCGAAATAGATGGCCCTTTTACCATCAATCCGTCATCAGCATTATCGAAAGTGATGGTCGCTTTATTTCCTTTTACGTCCATGCTTTTAAACATGGGGCTTGCATAAATAATTCCACTTTTATGATATGTTTTAGCAAGCGCCCAATTACTCAATCTCTCGCCGACCTCTCGCTTTAAAGGAGGATGTATGTTAGTCGTATCGGGAACAAGGTCTGTCGTAACGACCATACCAGTGTTTGGTAAAGACTGAGCGCGTGTTTGCTGTTCCTGTAAAATGCTTCCTGCCTTGCCACCGTAAGTAAAAGGAGCAATTTGTACATAATAAAAAGGAAAGTCCTTCTGCCATGCGCGCCGCCATGAGGTAATCATGGATGTGAATAAACGCGCATAAGAAGCAGGTGCTACGGTGTTGCCTTCGCCCTGGTACCAAATTGCACCTGCGATATTATAATTGGTTACCGGTGCAATCATCGCATTATAAGTGTATCCTGGCCAGTAAGGCCACCCGCGGGAAGGGTTTTGCTTGTGTGCCGATTCTCTTAAAGTATCGTCGCTGTTTACCACTTCGGCGGGGGTCCATACTTCTGCGGGGGTGCCACCCCATGCAGCTTCAATCAACCCAACGGGAACATTCAATTCCTTATTGAGCCGCTTTGCAAAAAAGTATGCTACCTGGCTAAAAGTCTTTAAGGTGTTGGAGTCGCAAACCGTCCATTGGCCCTTGCAATCATCCTGTGGATATTGCGACGTAGTTTGTTTTTCGAGAAAAAAATGAATGTTATTGTTAGCTGCATTTTTAAATTCAGGTTGAATGTCTTTAGAACCCGCATAAAAAGAATTAAAGTCCATATTAGACTGGCCAGAGCAAACCCATACTTCACCAATCATTACATTGTTTAACGTAATTACCTTACCTCCCCTAATAGTAATTGTATACGGTCCTCCGGCTGCACCCGTGGGCACCATTATCTTCCAGCGGGCATCGCGGGTCGCAAAAACAGAGTCTGTTTTATTGTTCCATGAAGTTGTTACAACTATTTTCTCCGATGCATTACTCCATCCCCATAAGGCTACAGATGATTGTTGCTGCAATACCATATTGTCTGCAATTACTGCAGGCAGCCTTACCTCGGCAAAACAGCCAAAAGACAGAACGAATAGTAGCAGAAAAAAGCTCATTTTTTTCATAACAGTATGCAATAAAAGTTGCAGTAAAGTTAAGGAGACACGACGGTTTGTGTTTGCAAAAAAAAACAGCAACCACAACGACTAAACAAATTTTTTTACTTAGCCTGCAACACTAAGACAGATATAGACGAAGCTATTGGGCCGGCAGAAATAAACGATCAATTTTACCAGATGAATAATTGGCCTATCAGGAAAATAGGATCACACGAACAGAGGCTCAACAAACAATTTTTTCAATTGCACTCTTGCAGAATGAGGAGTGCTTCAGGATTACTTCTTCAGATGATTTAAATTCTCCCTATCCAAAAATAGCAACCCCTGCGACAGTTTTACACTCGGCGTATTTGCAGATGATGAACTCGTCGGTATTGCAAGCTTTGAACGCGATGGAAAGGACGGGAGATCAAAAAACTGCCTGTTAAGATCACAATAATTAAAACGGCTTTCTTGGGCCAAAACTTGCATCTTTTACAATAAAGAAACTTCGGCATCGTCTTTATATATATAGTTAATTATTGCAACAGGCTAATTTAACTAAGGCATACCGGCCTCTATTGCTAGATTTGACAAAGCAACCAGTAACGACAGTGATGCGGATAACCAAAGATCAGAAAGCATTTAGAGGGTAGAAGATGGTTGTTTTAACCAGTTTTCATTAAATTAACCGTAATAGTTAACTATGGCTTATAAGCTTCAAAATAAAGTCAGGATTGTAACAGCAGCGTCTCTTTTTGATGGTCACGATGCGGCGATAAACGTAATGCGGCGAATAATGCAATCAAAAGGGGCAGAAATCATACATCTTGGCCATAATCGAAGTGTAGCAGAAATTGTAGAGTGCGCGATAGAAGAAGATGCGCAAGGGATTGCAATAACGAGTTACCAGGGAGGCCATGTAGAATTCTTTAAATACATGAAAGATTTGCTCGACGAAAACGGGTGCAAACACATTAAAATCTTTGGTGGTGGTGGTGGCACTATTTTGCCTGAAGAAATAAGAGAATTACACAAGTATGGCATCAGCCGTATTTATAGCCCGGACGATGGCAGGTTGATGGGATTGGAAGGAATGATAGAAGACGTAATTAAACATTGCGACTTTGCAATTGACGACACCCTTACTATTTCAGCAAACCTGAAGTTGGACAAATCAAACGACGTTCGTTTTATAGCTCGTGCCATTAGCTATGCTGAAAACGGGCAAAGTTTTGAGCATCTGCTTTCACATTTAAAAATCAATGTTTCCACTAATAAAGTCACACCTGTTTTAGGTGTTACAGGTACCGGTGGTGCAGGTAAATCATCTGTAACAGATGAAATTGTACGTCGTTTTTTGCATACTTATTCTGATAAAACAATTGCAGTTATTTCTGTAGATCCTTCTAAGAAAAAGACTGGCGGCGCATTGCTGGGTGATAGAATTCGCATGAATGCGATACATAACAGCCGGGCTTATATGCGAAGCCTCGCTACCCGTGAAAGTGATGTGGCATTGAGCAAACATGTACAGCAAGCCATTGATATTACCCGCTTAGCTGGCTATGACTTTATAATTCTCGAAAGTGCCGGTGTGGGTCAAAGCGATGCGAGCATACTTAACTTTTGTAACATAAGCATGTACGTAATGACACCTGAATACGGCGCTGCATCGCAGCTCGAAAAAATCAATATGCTCGATTATGCAGATGTAGTCTGCATAAATAAATTCGATAAGGCAGGCGCATTAGATGCGCTGATGGAGGTACGCAAACAATACAAACGCAACCACAACCTTTGGACAGCGAAAGATGAATCATTACCTGTTGTAGGAACTACAGCCTCGAAGTTTAACGATGAGGGTATGAATAGCTTATTCGAAAAAATAATTGAAGTAGCAACAGAAAAGATTGACAGTAACTGGGGAAACGCGCGACAATTTAATTTTAGTAAAGGTCTATCATCTGGCACTGATATTATTCCGGGCAAAAGAGTTAGGTACTTGAGCGAAATTTCGGAAGGCGTGCGCAAATACAATAGCTGGACCAACGAACAAAGCAAAATAGCAACTCAATTGTACCAGATAGAGGGAGTCTTGAATATGCTGGACAAAAAAGAATAGCCTTACATGCAAGCAACCCTACAACGAGTAACTACCCCTGTTTCACCGGTAAAAACGAAGACTGATTTTTACTTGCCTAACCTCAATTCTTTGCGAGCTATTGCGGCAATAATGGTAGTGATATCGCACATCGAACAACGATCTCGTGCGGTATGGGGCGGGCGCCTTCAATTACACCTGGTTGGCCGGGTTGGAGTCGTAGTTTTTTTTACATTGAGCGGGTTTCTCATCACCTATCTTCTGTTAAAAGAAAAAGAGTTAACACAGCACATCGCCTTTAAAAAGTTTTATTTAAGAAGGGCACTTAGAATATGGCCTTTGTATTTTTTTCTCCTCCTTTTTATTTATGTGATTGTGCAATCTGTATTTCCGCAATTATCCGCCCTTACCCTACGGCAAACACGTGTTAGCAGCATTTGTCTCAATCTGCTATTTCTTACCAATATTACTTTTATACTAAAGCTTACCCCCTTTATAATAACCCCTGTTTGGTCTATCGGTATTGAAGAACAGTTTTACCTGTTTTGGCCGTGGATTGTTAAGACTACAAAAGGCACAGCAATGAAACTGATTGCAGTGGTTATTTTCTTAATGCCGGTATTCAGGTTTGCAGCTAACCTGGGCGGCAAAATGTTGCATTCAGAAACATTAAGAATCATATCTAAAATTATCGCAACAACAAAATTTGATCTGATGGCCGTTGGCGGTATAATTGCATATTTGGGTTATTATAAAAGAATAACCATCAGCAAGAAAACCATAAAGGCAACAATGCTTCAATCGGCCGCTATCCAATGGATAAGTATTGCCGGATTTTTTCTTTGCCTTTCGCTGGTCATTTTGCAAGTTAATCCCGAGTTTCAGTTGTATCCTATATCAATTTTCACAGGCATCATTATTTATAATCTTGCACTAAACAAACAGTCGGTAATCCGTCTTGAAACCGGTGCAGGAAATTATCTTGGTAAAATTTCTTATGGCTTATACCTGCTTCACATGCCCATTATTTTTCTTGCATATCACTTTTTAGGCGGCTTCTTCAAATCGTTGCCCGTCGTAACCGAAAGGCTTGTTTCTTACCTTGTGGTGATAGGCGGCACAATTTTAACGGCAGCAATTTCCTACCGTTTTTTGGAATCGCCTTTCCTGAAGATGAAATTCAAGTTCTCTTACTTAAAGTAGAAGTTTATGGAAAATCAACTGATCATTTTAAAAGAGCAGCTAAGGGATAAACTAAATCCTGAAGTGGTACGGCTGCTTGAAAACTGGAAAGCAGTTCAGGAAAAATATGCTAAGGACTCTTTTGATTATGAAGTCAGAGGCAAAGTAATTACTCAAAGTCTTACTACGCGTTCATTAAGTGGAACAAAAATTCCAAAAGTAGTATTGCCAAAATATAAAGATTGGGGCGACATATTAAAGTGGCAGTTACAGGAGAACATACCCGGTGAATTTCCATATACTGCCGGTGTGTTTGAAATGAAGCGGCAAGGTGAAGATCCTACCAGAATGTTTGCTGGTGAAGGCGGGCCAGAACGAACTAACAAGCGATTTCATTATGTTTCATTAGGTCAGCCGGCAAAACGTCTTTCTACAGCATTTGACAGCGTTACTTTGTATGGAGAAGACCCGGAGCTTCGACCAGACATTTATGGCAAGATTGGCAATAGCGGCGTAAGTATTGCGACGGTAGATGATGCAAAAAAATTATATAGTGGGTTCGATTTGTGTGATGCCAGAACTTCAGTAAGTATGACGATAAATGGCCCTGCGCCTATTATTCTTGCCTTTTTTATGAATGCAGCTATTGACCAGTTGTGCGAGAAATGGATTGAAGAAAACCAACAATGGGCAACGGTGCAAAATAAGATCTCAGAGAAATTCAACCATCTTTTAAAGCCATTCTATTACAACCCATCATCGCCAGAAAGGTTACCGGAAGGGAACGGCGGACTAGGTTTAAAACTTTTAGGGCTGTCAGGAGACGAAGTTTTACCGGCAGATATATATCAACAAATAAGGGCTGAAGCGCTCAGCCAGGTGCGTGGTACGGTGCAGGCGGATATCTTAAAAGAAGACCAGGCACAAAACACCTGCATTTTTAGTACTGAGTTTGCCTTGAAGCTAATGGGTGATGTGCAGCAGTTTTTCATTGACAATAGAATTCGAAATTTTTACAGTGTCAGTATCAGTGGATATCACATTGCTGAGGCCGGTGCTAATCCTATTACCCAGCTTGCATTTACCCTCGCTAACGGATTTACTTATGTTGAGTACTACCTAAGCCGGGGAATGAACATCGACGATTTTGCCCCTAATCTCTCTTTCTTTTTTAGCAACGGCATGGATGCAGAATACAGCGTGATAGGACGTGTGGCAAGAAGAATTTGGGCGAAGGCGATGAAGTATCAATACAATGCAAACGAGCGTAGCCAAAAGTTGAAGTACCACATACAAACAAGTGGGCGTAGTCTGCACGCACAAGAGATAGACTTTAATGACATCCGAACAACTTTACAGGCGCTCTACGCCATCTACGACAATTGCAACAGTCTTCATACAAACGCTTACGACGAAGCGATTACCACACCTACAGAGGAGAGTGTGCGACGGGCAATGGCGATTCAACTTATTATCAACCGCGAACTTGGCACTGCTAAAAACGAGAACCCTAACCAGGGAAGTTTTTTGATAGAAGAACTAACAGACCTTGTTGAAGAAGCCGTGCTGACAGAATTTGATCGTATCAATGAAAGAGGCGGTGTGCTGGGCGCGATGGAAAGAATGTACCAGCGAAATAAAATACAGGAAGAAAGTCTTTTTTACGAACACCAAAAACATACAGGTGAGTTGCCCCTTGTAGGCGTAAATACTTTCCTTAATAAAAAAGGCAGTCCAACAGTTTTGCCTGGTGAAGTTATCCGTAGTACTACGGAAGAAAAGCAACAGCAAATTCAAAACCTGAAAGCTTTTTTAAAGCGAAATGAGCATCGGTCAGCCGAAATGCTGTCAAGACTAAAACAAACAGCAATCAGAAATGGAAACCTTTTTGAAGAATTGATGGAGACAGTTAAATATTGTTCGTTAGGTCAAATCACTCATGCCTTGTACGAGGTAGGAGGCCAGTACAGGCGTAGTATGTAAAAAGAAAAAACGGATAAGTACAAAGCTCAACAAGGTTGTACAAAGTATCCAAAATGCAAGTCAATAATTTACTTCCATTCCATCATTATTAATATAAATCTTCTTACCGGAAGCCGTTTCAATTTCATATACATCAGGCCTTCCCTGTACCTGTAATTTATATATAGTGGCAGCCCTGAAACCTGC
This sequence comes from Bacteroidota bacterium, assembly GCA_030948675.1. GTDB lineage: Bacteria > Bacteroidota > Bacteroidia > Chitinophagales > Chitinophagaceae > Segetibacter. The sequence goes on from JALYZZ010000153.1 coordinate 7,643, forward strand.
AGGCTGTTTTGCCATGTAAGCGCTTACCGGAACCGGCGGTTGTATTAAAGGAAACTCTGTTCGTGTGTTTAATCTCACTCCCGCAGCGTTATAATTGGTGGTAACCCATTGTGTACCTGATCTATATTTTGCCGAATAGATGCTTGTGTCTGTGTTGTTCCTGGTCCATGTTGTACTATTTGAGGCAGGAAACTCCTTATTGAAAGATGCTGTAATTGGGGGTGGCACCGTCCACTGACTTTCACCGACTGTACTGCGACCGGTCCCCCAGTTTGACTGTCCAAACTGAGCTTGTCCTGATCTGTCAACAGCTCCGGAGTTAGTAGTTACCCCTCCCTGCGACATAGTGGTGTTTACATTAAAAGTCGTGTCGTTTCCGCCACGGACAGTTGTTTTGTTAGTTTGATTAAACGCTTTTTCATTCGCTACTCGGGTGATGGTGTCAAACGATTTGGAAGCATTATCGGCTGGGTGAACACCGCCCGCAAAAGGACTGGCACCTGCGGATGTAGCAGGAACACTATTACTGCGTTCAGTACCGTTGAGATAACGATCGGTGGCGGTTTGCCTGGGTTTTAAATATTGACTGCTATCGCTGCTACTGTAGGCTGGCTGCCCTGTCATTGTCGGCTTGCCATTGGTAGTTTTGTTTTGATTTACCCTGCTCACCTTATTCATCTGCGCAACAGTGCTACCT